>CAJWPI010000016.1 GCA_913045055.1 uncultured Gammaproteobacteria bacterium
GCACGAGGCGGCAGATTTACAGTCTGCTGGGTTTGACCGCTCCCCAACCCCTCCTTCAAATTAAAAATAGCGGGCAATTCTGCGGTTGTCAGAATACCTTGTCAACTTAATTTAATAGATTTGTTATCCTGTTAAATTAAATGACTGAAAAAAAGCAAATATTAGATAAATCTAAAATTCTTAGATACTTAGACCCTAAAAACTTACTTTCTTTAAAAGAAGTCATAATTTATGAAGAAATAGGATCAACTAACGACGCAATAAAAAAAGAAATGCAAGGATTTATAAGTAAATCAGATGTAATTGCTGTTCTTGCAGAAAAACAAACTGCTGGTAGAGGAACTGGGGGCAAGAAATGGTTTAGTCCTGCTTATAAAAATATCTATCTTTCTTTCTCTTGGAATTCAGCCTTAGCTCCCTCCCAACTAGAAGGGTTAAGCTTGGCAGCTGCTGTTGAAGTAACAAAAGCTCTAGAGCATTCTTTAGCTTTAAAATTTAATCTCAAATGGCCTAATGACATCTTCTTATCTGGTAAAAAAGTTGGAGGGATACTTATAGAAACAACTCAATCTAATAAATTAACTAATATCGTAATTGGAATAGGATTAAATGTTTTTATGGAGAAAAAGAATAATGTGCCAATAGACCAGGATTGGACTTCTATAAGTAATTATTTGGAAGGTAAAGCTGATAGAAATAAAATTATTGGTACCATTTTAAATGTTCTTATTGATCTAAGAGGAAAATTTGAAGATAGAGGTTTTGCACCATACAAACCTCTTTTTGAAGACCTCAATCTATTAAAGGACCAAATATGTGAAGTAGATTTTCATGGAAAAAGACTTAATGGCATAGTAAAAGGGATTAGTGATAAAGGAGAACTTGTTTTTGCAACTAAAGAAAAGATGTTCTTTCTTAGAAGTGGACAAGCTCTTATAAAGAAAGCTTAAATTGATAAAAGAGATTTTCTCTATGATAAAATGCCGCAAGTTTTTAGCTGGCGTAGCTCAGTTAGGTAGAGCAGCTGATTTGTAATCAGCCGGTCGTTGGTTCAAATCCAATCGCCAGCTCCAGCTTGAGATTCATTTATAAGAAGTTTCTAATTTAAGATTGCTTCTATTACAGCTCTTTTAACTAACGTGCCTAGTATATTACCTATTAAAGAATTGCCTTTGGTTACGATTTCTCCGTCTTTAAATTCACAAGGTTCAGTTCCTTGGTTAGGTACATAACAAGTACCTTTTCCATGAAAACTATTATTATAGAATTGCCCTTCATATATGCTTCCACTACCCCATCTGTAGGTTCCTGTACCGTGAATTTTGCCTGCTTGATATTCACCGACATATTTGTCTCCATCAGCCCAAGTGAAGGTTCCGTAGCCGTGGCGCTTATCTAATTGATATTCACCGATATATTTGCTTCCATTGGCCTCAGTGTGGGTTCCTGTACCGTGGCGTTTGCCTGCTTGATATTCACCGACATATTTGCCTCCCTCAGCCCAAGTGTAGGTTCCGTAGCCGTGAAATACGTTATCCTTCCATTCACCGACATACATATATTCTTCAGCTGTGGAGGATCCAAAACACAAGTGCCACCATAGTCCTTCTACTGATTCAGGACAAGGAGGTAGTTTATCGGCAAGCAGCCCAGCAGCAAATAGCAGTAGGGATAGGACAATTAAAAAGATTTTTTTCATATAATTATGAGTGCAAATACAGGAATAATTATAAATTTCTTCATGTATTAACTATACCAAAGCTGTACAAAAATTACACAAATTTGATTTAATCAACCTATAGTCAACCAAACAATATGTTGAATAAATAAGGGTTTTATGGAGAGAAAGAGGGTAAACTTCTGATTTGTAATCAGCCGGTCGTTGGTTCAAATCCAATCGCCAGCTCCAGTCTTTTAAGACTTCTAGTTTAATTACCTTTTTCTTTAAAAGAGTCTATAGCCCAGTTTTTTGTTTTATTTTTTCTTTTGCACCAAGAGCACCTAAAACAATTATGATACTTAATCCAACCACTACCGCTCCTTGTACTATATTTTGAAACATTCCCCACCAAAAACTGGATGCTCTAATATTAACTATCCATGCCCAAAGCAGTATTATAAGTCCCCAATAAAATACCCAAGTTCCAGCTCCACTAGACAATACACTTGAAAAAGTCAGGAAATCTAAAAAATTCGCTTCGGGTTCGTTAACCCCAGAGATAATACCTCCTATAAGCAAACCCTGACCTATTAGAAGTCCCCAGCTTGACCCTGTGAAGAAGAAGTTTCTATTAAATTTTTCTTTATATTGACCTATTAAATGAACAATTAAAGATAAAAGTACAATGCCCCCTACTACACCTAAACTTATATAGAATCCAAATAAAAAATTTTCATTCATAATCTCCCCCTAAAAACTCTCCAATACCACTATACTAAAAATTCTTTCTTAAAACTTCTTTAACTAACTATAACAAACAACAGATTATCAGACTACAAAGTTTAATTTATGTACTGATAAGATTAGTCACCCTATAGTCAACCACAGAATGACTTTCGCTTTAATCAACCAAACAATATGTTGAATAAATAAGGGTTTTAAAGAGAAAAAGAAGGTAAACTTCTTATTTGTAATCAGCCGGTCGTTGGTTCAAATCCAATCGCCAGCTCCAGTCTTTTATAAATGATGCTAAAAAACTTATCTTGAATATCAAAGGTACTATTCAGAAACTCCCTAATGGGAGATTTAGATTATTCGAAGAGAACAAAGACAGAACTTTCAAAGTGTCTCAAAAAGAGCTTAGAAAGATTTTTCCTGGGGATAAAGTTATATGCTCTTTAACATCAAGAGGCTGGGCTGTTATTGATAAAGTTATTGAAAGAAATACTACGGAATTTCTAGGAAGAATCCATAAATCAAATAGGAATTACCAAGCTATTCCTTTCGGACTTGATAAAAATTTTTTAACAGTAATAAAAGGGAAAGTACCAAATTCAATCACCAGAAATTCCATTGTAAAAATTAGAATAACTGTTCAACCTCAACAAAATAGCCAAGCAAGAGGATTTATTGTTAAAACCTTAGATGGAAATAAGGAAGAAGTGATGGCAAACGAAGTTGCTATATCTACTTACAATATTAATTCTGAATGGACTAAACCAGTAGTTAAGGAAGCAAGAAGTATTCAGAAGAGATTTAAAGAAAAACTAGAGAATCAATTCGATTTAACTGAGAAGAACTTTGTGACTATTGATGGCCAAAATGCAAAAGATTTTGATGATGCTGTGTATGCAGAGAAAGACCAAGACAATAACTTTGTGCTTTATGTTGCTATAGCAAATGTATCAAATTTTATAGATGAAGGAAGTTTTATAGACCAAGAAGCCAGGAAAAGAGGCACCTCTGTATATTTTGTAAACAAGGTTATCCCCATGCTTCCGGAGATAATAAGCAATGATCTTTGTTCACTAAAGCCTAATGAGACTAGATCCTGTCTTATTTGTAAAATTCGTTTGAACAACAAAGGATCAATACTAGAGGCTTCTTTTTTTGAAGGCCTGATTAGTTCTAAGGCAAGGCTTATCTATGAAAGGGTATCAAAGAATTTTGAGGAAAATCTATTTCATGGTGACCAGGCTGACTGTCTGAGGATTCTAAATGAAATTTATGAACTACTCAGGAGAGTTAAAGTAGAAAGGGGAGCATTAGATATTGAAATACCTGAATTTTTTCCTAAGTTTACGGGAGGAAAAATAGAAAAATTCGTCAGCCTATCAAGAGATAAAGCTCACAAAGTAATAGAAGAGTGCATGCTTTTGGCGAATATTTGTGCTGCAAAGATTACGCAAGAAAACAATATACCCTCTTTATATAGAATTCACCCCAAACCAGAGAAATCCAAGTTAAAGAATCTTTCAGGCTTTTTAAGATCCAGGGGAATAAATACAAAAATGAATTCAGGAATACATCCTAAAGAACTTTCAACTATCCTCTCTCGAAATCTTTCAAGAAAAGAAAAAGGAATATTGCATCAACAAATCTTACAGACAATGAGCTTAGCTTCTTATTCTAATAAAAGTTCAAGTCATTTTGGTTTAGCTTATGAAGCTTATACTCACTTCACCTCCCCTATTCGTAGATATCCAGACTTGATGGTCCATAGAATAATTAGGAAATTGATAAAAAAATCAGGTAAGAAAGAAATATTCTTAAAAAATGAGAAAGAAAAAGAAAATAACAAAATAAAGAAAGATAAATTAATGGAAAAGATTGCTGCCGAATCTTCCTTTGCTGAACGTAATGCAGAAGAGGCAACTAGAAAAGCTATAAAGATTATAAAATGTGAATGTGCTAAAAAGCATATAGGTAAGTCCTTTAACGGTACTATTGTTAATGTAACTGCCTTTGGCATCTTTGTTTTATTAAGTGAGTTAAATATTGAGGGTTTATGTCACATAAAAAACCTACCTGGCAAAGATTTTTATGATTATGAAGAAGTGAGTAAGAGTTTAATAGGAAGATTTTCTAAAACAATTTTCTCTCTTGGAGATTCTGTTAGGGTTAAGATTTATGCTTCAAATTCAGAGCTTCAAAGAATAGACCTTAAATTATGCAATTAAATAAAGATCAAGAACTGATTACTGGTATAAATACTGTGATGAGTATTTTAAAGGAAAGACCTAGATCAATAGATGTCCTCTACATAAAAGATACAAATCGAAATCAAAGACTTGAACAGTTGCTCTACTTTGCAGAGAAAAAAAGAATAAATATTGATAAAAAAGATTCTCTTTTTTTTAAAAAACAGTTTTCTGAAGAGAAGCATCAGGGGGTAGCAATTAAGTGCAACAAGAGAACAGAAGAAAATGAAAATTTTCTGCGTGACCTGGTAGAAAAGAAAAAAACCCTTTTTCTTTTACTTCTAGATGGGATTACTGATCCTCATAATGTTGGAGCTTGTCTGAGGTCTGCAGCTGCCGCTGAAGTAGATGCAGTAATAGTCCCAAAAAATAGGGCTTGTCATCTCACGTCTACGGTAAGGAAAGTTTCTTTAGGAGGTGCTGAACTTATACCATTTGTTGTTGTCATAAATCTAACAAGAACAATTGAATGGTTACAAATAAAGGGGGTAAAAATTATAGGAACTTCAGTATCTACTACAAACGTATATTCTAATGCTAACTTAAAAGGCAGTATTGGATTTGTAATCGGATCAGAACAAAAAGGATTAAGACGTTTAGTAGAGAAAAATTGCGATGAACTAATATCGATACCTATGTCAGAGAAAATGGAAAGTCTTAACGCCTCAGTCACAGCAGGAATAGTGCTATTTGAATACTTAAAACAAAATAACCTTCCTAATTTATAAGTTAATTCTATAGAATGCCATCATGCTAGCCCAACGCACACTAACAAACTCAATCAAAGCAGCTGGAATAGGCCTTCACAGCGGAGATCCAATTTCTCTAAGCTTAATACCAGCACCTCCAAATACAGGAATTGTTTTCAGAAGAATAGATACTACTCCTGAAGTAGAGATTCCAGCGAGAACAGAGAACGTAGGGGATACAACTTTATCTACAACCTTAACAAAAGATTCTGTATCAATTTCAACAGTAGAACATCTTCTATCTGCTATGGCAGGTTTGGGTATTGATAATGCTTATGTAGAGGTAGATGCTCCAGAAGTACCTATAATGGATGGAAGCGCTGGACCATTTGTCTTCCTTATTCAATCAGCTGGAATAAATGAACAAAACGCTCCAAAGAAATTTATAAGAATTAAAGAGAAAGTAAAAGTGCAGTACAAAGATGCGTGGGCACAAGTATCTCCTTATGAAGGTTTTAAAGTAAGTTTTACAATGCTTTTTGATCACCCTGTTCACAAACAACACACAAACAATGCCTCAATAAACTTTAATAGTACGACTTTTGTGAAAGAAGTAAGTAGAGCTAGAACTTTTGGTTTAATGAGCGACTTAGAGAAACTAAAAGAACAGAATAAGGGACTTGGAGCTAGCATGAAGAATGCTATCGCTATTGGAGATAAGGGCATACTTAATGGTGAAGGAATGAGGTTTGAAGACGAGATGGTGAAACATAAAATCTTAGATGCAATTGGAGACCTTTACCTATTAGGACATAATCTAGTAGGATCGTTTGAAGGATATAAGTCAGGTCATAAAGTAAATAATGCTCTGCTTAGAGAACTAGTGACTAGACCAGAGACTTGGGAAATACTATCTTTTGATGATCCAAGCAAGTCTCCTATCACTTATTTGGACCCTATAATTGATCCTAGTTCAGGATAACTTCTTAGAAAATTTCTAACTTAGTCTCGCAAATTGATAGAATTTGCTCATTACAACTACTTAAATGAACTTCATAAATAAAATATTTGGCTCTAAAAGTCAGAAAAAATTAAAAAAAATTACTCCATTAGTAAGTTCAATTAATAATTTAGAAGATGACTACTCGTTACTTAGTGATGAGGAATTAAAAAAATATAGAGGAAAATTTATATCAAGACATGAAGGAGGAGAATCATTGGATGACCTTCTTCCTGAAGCTTTTGCAACAGTAAGAGAAGTAGCTAAAAGATCTCTAAATTTAAGACATTATGATTGCCAGCTAATGGGGGGAATTGCTCTACACAATTGTCAAATAGCTGAAATGGCTACGGGAGAAGGTAAAACATTGGTAGCTACTTTACCTTTCTACCTTAACTCTTTTACGAAAAGAAAAGTTGTTCTAATAACAGTAAACGATTATCTAGCTAAGAGAGATGCTGAATGGATGGAGCCTGTTTATAAGAACCTAGATATGAAGGTTTCGTATATCACTTCAGGACAAACCATGGAAGAAAGAAAACTTGCTTATGAAAGTGATGTGATTTATGCAACTAACAATGAGATAGGATTTGATTATCTAAGAAATAATCTTGCTATAACAAAAGAAGAAAGAGTACTGGATGATAACTATTTCGCTATTGTTGATGAAGTCGATTCTATACTTATAGATGAAGCCAGAACTCCTCTGGTTATATCAGGAGCCTCTGAAGATACTTCAAAGGTTTTTGGGCAAATAGGTAGCATAATTCCTCAACTAAAGGAGCAGAAGGCTAAAGAAACAGAGATACAGGATGATGAAAATGGACATTTCATTATTGATGAAAAATCTAAGAATGTTGAGCTAACAGACGAGGGTCATGGATTTCTAGAAGGTCTTCTAAAATCTAATAATATTCTTAAAGATGACCAAAGTTTGTATTCTTCATCAAACCTAAAACTTTTACACTATATCCAGTCTTCACTCAGAGCTCATTTTCTTTTTAAAAAAGATATAGATTATATGGTTCAAGAAAATCAAATAGTCTTAATTGATGAGAACACAGGAAGAGCAATGCCAGGTAGAAGGCTAGCTGATGGACTTCATCAAGCAATAGAACAAAAGGAAGGGGTGCCAATTCAAATGGAAAGTCAAACTCTTGCATCGTCAACTTTTCAAAATTATTTTAGGCAATACGAAAAGCTTGCTGGAATGACTGGAACTGCAAGTACTGAAGCACAGGAATTTCTTGAAATATATGGTCTTGAGGTCCTAGAAATCCCAACTAATCTTCCTATGATAAGGGATGACCATAATGATGTTGTATACCTTACAGAACAGGAAAAATTCGATGCAGTTGTAGAGGAAGTTATTAATTACAGGGAAAAAGGAAATCCTATATTAGTAGGCACTTCATCTCTCGAAAGTTCAGAAATTGTTTCTCAATTATTAAAAAATAAACAGATAGAACATCAAATTTTAAATGCCAAGAACCACGCAAAAGAAGCTGAAGTTATTGCACAAGCTGGCAGGCCTAAAGTAGTTACTATTGCTACAAATATGGCAGGAAGAGGAACAGATATCGTACTAGGTGGAAACTGGGAAGCAGAAATTGAACAACAAAATATCACCGATGAAAATCTAAAGGAGCGTCTCCATGCAGAATGGAAAGAAAGAAATAAAGAAGTCCTAAACGCTGGAGGTCTACATGTTATAGGAACTGAAAGAAATGAATCCAGAAGGATAGACAATCAACTGAGAGGAAGATCTGGGAGACAAGGTGATGCAGGATCTTCAAGATTCTATATCTCTTTAGAAGATAACTTAATGAGAATCTTTGCTTCAGAAAGGTTTAAAGCGATTATGCAAAATCTCGGTTTAGAAAACGGAGAAGCAATAGAACATAAGATGTTAAGTGGAGCTATCCAAAGAGCACAAAAAAGAGTAGAAGGAAGAAACTTCGACTTAAGAAAGTTGTTATTGGAATATGATGATATGGCTAATGAACAAAGGCAGGTCATTTATTCACAAAGAGATACCATTCTTTATTCTGAAGATATAACCGAACTACTAGATTCTATGAGAGAAACTGTTATCGAAAACCAGGTAAGAACTTATATTCCTGAAGATGCACCAGAGCAACAGTGGGATTTAGATGGACTTGAAAAGTCTGTTATTCATGATTTTGGTATACAAATTCCTATAAAGAAATGGGTAGAAGAAGATACAGATCTTCAAGAAGAAGAGTTAATTAAAAAAATGCTACTTGCAACCTCGAGCCAGTACAAGACTAAATGTGAACCTATAGGGCCAGCCATGAGAGACTTTGAGAAGCAAATTCTCCTCCAAGTTATTGATAATGCCTGGAAGGAACACCTGGGAGCAGTTGAATATCTACGTCAAGGTATAGGATTAAGAGGATATGCTAGCAAGAATCCAAAACTAGAATTTAGAAGAGAATCTTTTGAACTTTTTGAAGATTTGCTTAACAAGATAAGGGTAGAAGCTATCAGGTTTCTATCTAGAGTAGAAATAGAATTCGATAGCCCGGATGATCTGATAAAAAATCAAAAGGCAAATAAAGAACAAGTTTATGAACACCAGGAAGCAAAGTCTTATCCTGCTCATCAAGATGATAAACCAATAACTAACCAAGAAAGAGAAGAAACACCAGTTCAAGGGAATAGAAGGTTAAGAAGATACGAAGCCAAGATGGCAAGGAAAAGAAAACTAAAAGATTAGCTATGTCTAAAATATTAGAAATTGGTGGTGTTAAGCTATCAACTGCAGCTAGTAATTCTAGGTATAAGAGAAGAGATGACTCTTTAATTATAGTTATAGATGAAAGTGCAACAATAAGCGGCAAATTTACTAAGAATAAATTTAAAGCGTCTCCCATAAAGATAGCTGAACAACATATAAAAAATAGATCTAAAGAAAAAAGAGTCTTTATAGTCAATGCTGGAATAGCTAATGCTGGAACCGGAAAGAAAGGAAAAGCTGATGCTTTATTGTGTTGTGAAAATGTTGCCAATCTTTTTAAGATAAAGAAAGAGAGTGTAATTCCTTTTTCGACTGGAGTTATTGGAGAATTCCTAGATACAAAGAAACAAATTAAAGCTTTCCAAAATGCTTCTAAAAATCTTAAGTCTTATACATGGAACAAAGCTGCTTCATCAATTTTAACTACAGACACCAAACCAAAACTTGTATCCAAACTTATAAAATTTGGAAATAAAGAAATTAAAATCAAAGGTTTTGCAAAAGGTTCTGGGATGATAAGGCCTGACTTTGCAACTCTTCTAAGTTTTGTATTTACTGATGCAAAAATAAGCAAAACTTTACTAGATAAAATCCATGCAGAGATCTTAGAAGAAAGCTTTGAAGCTATAACTGTTGATGGAGATACATCACCCAATGATTCTTCTATGCTAGTTGCAACAGGTCAGAAAGAAGTAACAATTACCAAAGGCACTAAGGAAGAAAAAAAATTAAGAAGCAGTCTACATCGGGTTTATAAAGACCTAGCTTCAATGCTTATTCAAGATGCAGAAGGTGCTACAAAAGAAATATCGATACAAGTCTTGCAAGCAAGAAGTAAAAAGCAAGCTCGCTCAGTAGCTTTTACAGTTGCTGAATCTCCTCTAGTAAAAACTGCTTTATTCGGCAATGACGCTAATTGGGGAAGGATCCTTGCAGCTATAGGTAGAGCAAAAGGCATTCAGAATGTCTTTAATGTGAGTATAAGTCTCAATAAGCTACCACTTGTGTGTAAAGGCAATATTGACCCTAAATATTCTGAAAAAAGCATTAATAAAATAGTTAAATCCAAAAATTTAACAATTAAAATTTCTATTGGCGAAGGAAAAGAAAAATTTTCTGTTTTGACTTCTGATCTCTCTTCGGATTACGTTAAGATAAATAGCAAATATAGAAGCTAGTGGTACGCTTAAAAAACTATTCGTATTTAAAGCTTATTCTTCTCTTTCCAAAATTTTTTCTTCATCTAGAATAATAGAAGAGCCTGGAATACGATGCTTTTCACTAGCCCAAGCACCCAAATCCAAAAGTCTACATCTTTCAGAACAAAATGGTTTAAAACCATTCTTGTCTGACCAAATTACTTCTTTCTTACATTTAGGACAATTAACTTTCTTCATTTATTAGTTAATTCTAAATACTTCTTATGAAGTTTATCTACAGCTGCTTCCATTTCTTCAATAGTTCCATCGTTTGAAATAATATCATCGGCTTTTCTTAATCTTTCTTTTCTACTTATCTGAGAACTAATTATCTTCTCTACTTGCTCAATACTAACCTGATCTCGAGAACAAGTTCTGCTGATCTGTATCTCTATTGGAACGTCAACTACTAAAACTCTTGAACATATTTGATGACCATTAGATTCAAGCAGTAAAGGTGCAACATAAAGAGTGTATACACTAGAAGAGTTTTCCAACTCTTTTCTTACTTGCTCACCTATTCTTGGATGTAAGACTGATTCTAACCATTGCCTTTGCTTATCATCAGAAACAATAATTTCTCTTAATTTTCTTCGGTGCAAATTACCTTCATCATTAAGAATGCTTTCTCCAAAATGGTTTTTTATTTCTTCTAACGCAGGTTTACCAGGTTTAACTACCTCTCGGGAAGCCAAATCAGCATCAACTACAGTAATACCAAAGGTTTTAAATCTTTCTGATACTGCCGACTTTCCACTACCTATACCCCCTGTTAATCCAACGATAAACATACTCTGATGGTATCAGAAGCAAATGTTTTTTTCTCTCATTTCTAACCAGAGATATTATTTTTAAGAAAATTTACAGCTGCTTTTACAAAAACATCGTTTCTATCACCAGCTACCATATGTGCAGCTTGATTAATTTCTTCAAATTCAGCGTGTGGAACTGCAGACAAGAATTCTTTTACATTTCTGTCTGTAACAACATCGCTAAGAGCCCCACGAATTAAAAGAGTAGGAACTTTTACTCTTCTTGCAGCATTTCTTTGAATCTCTTCTAAGTTTGGATTTGGATTCTCAGTTCTTCTATCAAGAAACCTGGGGTCCCAATGCCAATAAAATCTTCCATCTTTCTTCTTCCTTAAATTTTTCTTTAGACCTCTTATATCCCTGGGTCTCTTTCTATGAGGTAAATATTGAGCTACAGCTTCAGCAGCTTCTTCTAGGGTATCAAAACCATTTTGTGCAGATTTCATCCAATCGACAATTCTGGTAGCCCCTTCTGGATCAGGGTAAAGGCCTATATCTACCATAACCAGGTTATTACAGAGATGTGAATGAAGTTCATCTCCTGCTAAGGAAAGAGAAATAATCCCACCTAAAGATGCTCCAACTAACGAAGCAGGTTTCTTTAAATAATCTAAAATCTTAATTAAATCTTCTTTGTGTGATTCAATTGAATAGTCTCCTTCGGGATGCCAATCACTATCTCCATGCCCCCTTAAATCTAGAGCTAATACATAAAAACCAGAAGAAGAAAGAAGTTCTCCACTTTCTCCCCAAGCATGTCTTGTTTGACCTCCCCCATGTAACAATATTACTAAAGGATCAGAATCTGACCCCCATGAGTCAGCTATAATATTTAAGCCATCTTTTCCTTCAAATTTCATAGAAATCCAATAAGCTGCGAACTAGCAAAAGAAAAAAAATGAATTGTTTCATAATATGATGGAAATACTAGTACAAAAGGAATTTTTTTTTGATGAATAATATTCCTAGAACTCTTTGGGAGAGACTTAAGTTTGTTGGTCCTGGTGTTGTAGTAGTAGGTAGTGTAGTTGGCAGCGGAGAAGTTGTCCTCACATCATTATTAGGAGCAGCTGCAGGTTTTGTTTTTCTCTGGTGGATACTCATAAGTATATGGAGTAAGTCCATAGTTCAAGCAGAAATAAGCCGATACATAATTGTAAAAAAAGAAACCTTTATGGAAGCTTTTTCTAAAGTTCCAGGACTTTCAACTAACATACAAGGGAAAAAAACATCTTGGCTCGTTTGGTTTCTCTTCTTAGGTGTCATCCCTTCAGTATTTGGAATGGGTGGTATTGCTGGTGCTGCAGCTCAAGCTGGTAATTTACTTATCCCAGAAATTAGTACAGAGATTTGGGTCATTATCTGTTGCCTTCTTACTTGGATGATTCTTTATTGGGGCTCTTATGTAACTTTGGAAAGGATTCTTCTAGCAATGGTTGTCTTCTTTTCTTTTGTGACTTTAATTATTGCTATATCTATGCAGGCTACTCCGTATGAAGTCACATGGGAAAATATACAAACCGGTTTTTCTTTTGATTTCCCTATGATGTATATAGGTTTAGCAATTGCTGTTTATGGTTACACAGGTATAAATTCTGGTGAAATAATTGCTTATACCTATTGGTGTCTTGAAAAAGGTTACGCAAAAGAAGCGGGTAACGATAAAAATTCAATAAAGGGATGGATTAAGATTATGCAAACAGATGTCTGGGCAACACTGTTTCTTATAACCATAGGTACCCTACCCTTTTTCTTTTTAGGGGCGGGAGTTCTCAATGAGTTAAATTTATACCCTCCACCCAATGGTGACATCATCTTAACCCTTGTAAATATGTTTACCGAGGTACTGGGAAATTGGGCTATGTGGCTATTTATTATAGGAGCTTTCTTTGTCCTTTTTTCAACCTCTTTATCAGGATCTGCAGCCTATACTAGAACAATTCCTGACTATTTAATTTCTACTGGTTTAGTTAGAGAACAAACAAAAGAGACTAGAAGAAAATTGTTAAGAGCAACTGCATTTTTTATCCCTTTCTTTACTTGTATAGTTTATTTCTTACTTCCCAACCCAATTACATTGCTTATTATTGCTGGGGTATGGGCAGCTATCTCTTTACCTATAGTAAACGCAGGAACAATATTTTTAATAAAACAGTTAGATAAAGATTTACAACCCAAACCTTCAACAGTCTTATTTTTATGGCTTACTCTTATTTTTCAAATAGTCTTAGCTCTTTTTATTGTCTATAGCGAAACAGTTGGTTTCTAAAACAAAACTATTGGTTACCTATATTTAACTGCTCTGGCTGATCATAAACATAACACAATTCAAGTTTGCGTTTTTTAATCCTCCATCCATCAGAAGTCCTGCTTAAATTATCTAAGTACCAAAGCCCTATAAAGAAAGCTTCTTCTTCACCTGAATCATTTAATAAAACCATTGGGTTATGACACATGGTTTTAGAAGTCGCTTTATCACCTTCCAGTTTTATAACAGGATTTCCAAGCATATGTTGGGTTCGAGGAAACTTAGCCAAGGCTTCTTCTAAATATGCATATATCGTTTTTAGATCTCCTGAGGGGCCTCCTACTTCAGTAAAGTCTATAGCTGCTTCTTTTGAGAAAACTGAATCTAGTTGCTGATAATCTTTAGAATCTATAGCTGTAGCATATGCAATTAATACTTCATTAATTTCTAATTTGTCAGATATTTCTTGAATGTCCATAATATTTTTTTCTTTAAGTTGAGATTTTAAACGAGCTGTAATTACCCTATGATAATCACAACTTTAATGCAATATATTTAATGGAAAGTAAAACTACTCAGGAATTATGGCCCTCCTTCCCCACCTTGGAAAGGGTGTACATTGAAAAAGCAGAAGGTGCTTACCTGTATGGAAAAGATAACTTTAAAATCTTAGATGCAGCAGGCGGTGCCATAGTTGTAAATCTGGGACATGGAAGAAAAGAGATAGCTGATGCTATACACAAGGCAACGACAAATAGCTCATATATTCTCCCCCCTTGGTCTTGTCCAGAAAGAGAGCAATTAATTTCAGAATTAAAAGAACATTGGTTGCCAAGCCATTTAACAAGAGTACATTTATCTTCTGGGGGTTCAGAAGCTAATGAAGCGGCTATAAAAATTGCTATTCAGTATCAAGCTGCTAGGGGGAAACCAGGGAAAAAACAAATTCTTACTCGTTCTCTTTCCTATCATGGAACAACTATAAGCATGGCTGCGATGTCAGGTCATGCAAATAGAAAAAAAGGGCTAGAAATGTTCTTAGAACAGTTCACTACAACTGAAACACCCTACCCTCTTAGATGTCCTTTAGGTAAACATCATCCAGAAGCTTTGAGTTATTATTTAAAGAACCTAGAACAAGTTATAAAAGAAGTAGGGGCTGAAAATATAGCTGCTCTCATTGCAGAACCTATAATTGGATCAAGCGGAGGGGCCATTACTCCCCCTGCAAATTACTGGGAAAACGTGCAGATAATTTTAAAGAAGAATGACATTCTTCTTATTCTTGATGAAGTTATGACTGGATTTGGAAGAGTTGGTGAGAAATTTGCATCTAATTTGTATGACATTAATCCGGATATTCTAGTAGCTGGTAAAGGCATGGCAGGTGGCTATGCTGCAATTGCTGGTACTTACAGTACTGACATGATAGTAGATACAATTGGAAAGAAAGGCTATGAGGTTATGTTCCATACTTTTGCTGCATTACCACAATCCTGCGCAGCTTCTTATGCAGTATTAAAAATACTTCGTGAGGAAGAGCTTTTAAAAAGAGTTAAAGTTCAAGGGGAAAAACTGAAAGGGGCTTTATTAAAAAATTTCTCCAACCATCCCCACGTTGCAGAAATAAGAGGGGAAGGATTATTGCTAGGTATAGAAATTTTAAAAGATAAGGAAAAATTAATTCCGTTTGATAGAGAAGAAAACATTACATTTAGGATTATTGAAAATTCTCTAGAACAGGGTGTCTTCTTTTACCCAGGAGGAACTGGTGAAATAAGAGATATCGTTTGTATTGGAGCCCCATTTATAATTGAAGACCCGGAAATAGAACTAATTGTTAAAGCTTTAAGCTACTCTTTAGAAAAGATATCGCAATAATTATCCAAGCTTACCCTGAAAACTCTTTTCTAGATCGCCATAAAGCAACCATAGGTATTGTAAAGATTAAAGCGGAGATAGTTGCAGTTCCTAAATTACCTATTTCATTTAAGATATTCCAAATAAACATTGCAATAACTATTTGTGCTACGTAAACACTTGCCCACGGCCACATCCAAGTTTTCATTTTCCAAAAGCCATAAGCCCCAAAACCATATATTAACCAATGTATGGGTTCAGTAATCTTTGCCCCCCAACCGGTTAAAGTAAACCCAAACCAAACTTCTTGGTCTTCCGCAACAGGTTTAAAAAAAAGATCAAAAGGCATGTATATGAAAGTCATATAAATACAAAAATAAAAAATTAAGTTCATCCACCAGGCACGAACTTGCCAATCCTGTTTTATTTTCTTTACTGTGCGCTTTAAACTTTCCACTCTTGACTAAAAAATTATTTTTAAAGATTTGTGTTGGTGGAGCCAGTCGGGATCGAACCGACGACCTTCTGGATGCAAACCAGACGCTCTCCCAGCTGAGCTATGGCCCCTCATACGCTACATTATCAAAAAAATTAAAATCTATAAAAGAAATAACTTCTATCTACATTTTATTAATAGAAGATCTTATGCTATTTAATACTTCAGTTTGATCTAACTCTTTAGTGATTTGATAAACAGGATGATCTAAAGTAGCAAGGTCAGAAGCTTTCTCTAAAGCTGATTCCATTAACTTCTCTGGCTTAACTGTCTCATCTAAATAACCTGGAGCTATGGCGTGATCAGGGCCATACATTTCAGCATTTAAAATAGCTCTAAACCAATGATTTTTATTAATTCTTGCTCTTGATAACTCTAAAATAGGTTCAGGTACTGTCATGTTATTTCTAATTTCGTTTGCTCCTATCATAAAATCTCCCTCTGCTCCCAAGCGATAATCCCCACAAAGAAGCAAGAAAGCCCCTAAAGCAATAGCATGACCACTGCAAGCACACACAACTGGTCTAGGAAAACTATAAATCCTAGCTAAAAGATTAAAACCAACTTTTACCATTCTGTTTATTTCTTTTATATCTCCTGAGCTCATAACTTTTAGATCAAAACCACCAGAAAAAATTCCTGATCTTCCAGTAATTAATAGGGAACCTTGATCAACAGGAACTTTATCTAATAGGGTTCCAATGGCTTCAGACATCAGAGGGGAAAACACGTTGGCCTTTCCATCATCAAGGGTAATTATAGAAACATCGCCTTCTACAGATAAGTTAACTAACTCACTACTCATAATTTTATCCTCAAGTATTTTTTGTATTCCCTGAATTGTTTAGCATAATATCTAAAAGACAACTCAGGTAAAGTACAAAAATGACTTCTCTCACAAAACTATCCAGATCTGTAAACAATTTGGTAACCCTTATAACAGGGGCAGGAAGCGGTATGGGGAAAGCAACTGCCAAAGTATTTGCTGATGCAGGGGCTAAGGTTATTATTACCGATATAAATGAAAGTGATGTTACCAAGGTCAAGAATGAAATTTTGAAAGAAAACAAGACTTGTGAAGGTTACGTTTTAGATATAACAAAAAAAGAGCAAATTAAAGAAGTCTTGGAAGAAGTAATTAAAAGGTTTGGTCAATTAAACCATTTAATTAATAATGCAGGCATAGCAATCCCTTTAGCAATAGATGATGAAAATTATGAAGAAAGTTGGAAAAAAACCTTTGATGTTCTTCTGACAGGCCAAGTTAACTTAATCAGAAAAGCTCTTCCTCATCTTTTAAAATCAGAAAATCCCAGGATAGTAAATATTTCTTCTACAGAGGGACTCGGGGCAACTCCCCGTAATAGCCCTTATACTGCAGCTAAACATGGCGTTATAGGCTTGACCAGATCTTTAGCGAGCGAGCTAGGTTCCACGGGTCTTACCGTTAATTGTATTTGTCCTGGTCCCATCAGGACAGCAATGACAGATGCTATATCAGAAGAAGATAAACAAAAATATGCTTTTAGAAGAGTGCCTATGCAGCGTTATGGAGATCCAGAAGAAGTTGCTCATATAACCTTGAGTCTGTGTCTACCGGCTTCATCTTTCATTAATGGTGTAGCACTTCCTGTTGATGGAGGCTTATCAATAAAAAGAGGTTAAATAAAGGAGAAGATATGAAAAAAATTTACTTAAGCTTACTAGTACTAATCTTTCTAGGATGTGAAGAAAAAAGCACTTATGACAACTCGTCTATTAACAAAATTAATGAAGGAAATTTACATAGACACATCCAAATTTTAGCTTCTGATGAATATGGAGGAAGAGCTCCAGGTAGTCCGGGGGGAGAAAAAACAAAACAATATATTTCCCAAAGTTTTAAAGACTTATCGATTGAAGCATTAGATAAAAATTATCTAATAGAAGTACCTCTTGTAGAGATGACAGTCACCAAGGAATCATATTTATCTTTAATAGAGAATAATAAAGAAAGAAGGCTAAAACAAGGGAGTGAAACAGTTTACTGGACAAAAAGGGTATCAGAAAAAGTATCAGTGAAGAACAGTGACTTAGTATTTGTAGGTTATGGGATCGTAGCTCCTGAATATCAATGGAATGATTACAAGGGTATAGATATGAAAGGAAAAACAGCAGTAATATTAATCAACGACCCTGGGTTTGCAACTCAAGATAGTAACCTTTTCAAGGGTAATGCCATGACTTATTACGGGCGATGGACTTACAAATACGAAGAAGCTGCAAGACAGGGAGCTGAAGCAGTATTAATAATCCACGAGACAAAACCAGCAGCTTACCCTTGGCAAGTAGTTGAAACTAGTTGGCAAGGTAAACAAATAGACTTGAAAAGAGATGACATGGGTCAGAACAAAGTAAATGTAGAAGCTTGGATAACCTATCCAATAGCAAAGGAAATCTTTACTAATGCTAAATTAGATTTAGTTGAGCTCAAACAACAAGCTTTACAAAAAGATTTCCAACCAGTTGCTATTCCAGGAGTCAAATTAAAAGCCAGTTTGGTAAATCAGATAAATTTTTCAATATCTCATAATGTTGCCGGAATAAAAAAAGGTACAACTCACCCAGAAGAGTTTATTCTGATGATGGCGCATTGGGATCACTTGGGAACTAAAGAAGGGTTATCTGGAGATAATATCTACAACGGTGCTGTCGACAATGCTACTGGTATAGCAGGAATCTTAGAATTAGCTAGAACTTTAAGTGCTTCTGAAAACCAAAGATCTCTTCTTTTCCTAGCAGTAACTGCAGAAGAATCAGGGTTGCTCGGGTCAGCCTATTTTGCTGAATACCCACCAATTGAGCTCTCTAATATAGTAGCAGGTTATAATTTTGATGGAGTTTTACCAGTTGGAAAAACTAAAGATGTAATAGTGGTGGGGCACGGAGCTTCTGAATTAGAAGATATTCTTCAAAGAGAACTAGAAAAAGTAGGTAAATACATTGTGCCTGATCCTATGCCCGAGAAGGGATTCTTTTATAGGTCAGACCATATTAGTTTTGCTAAGAAAGGAGTTCCTGTGCTTTATGCTGATGGCGGCTTCGACAAGCTAGATGGAGGTAAAAAGGCAGGAAGAATTTTTGCAGAGGAATATACCGCTAAACATTATCATCAACCCTCTGATGAATACGACCCTAATTGGGATTTAGGTGGATTTGTAGACCAACTAACTATAACTGCAAACATGGTTAAATATCTAGCCAATTCTGATAGATGGCCAAAATGGTATGAAGGTAACGAATTTAAAGAGATTAGAGAAAAATCCCTGGAAAAAGCAATTAATAATTAAATAGCTTTCCTTACAATATTCTTTTAGGTATTTATCCATGACCAAGAAAATTATTATTGATACTGATCCAGCGATGGGAACTAAAGGAGGTGACCCTGAAGACTGTTTTGCGATTATGCTGGCTCTTAATTCACCGGAGTTACATATAGAAGGAATTACAACGGTACAGGGGAATGTTCCTGTAGAAAGAGGTTTTAGTAATGTTACATATTTATTAAATGAGTTAGGAAAAGATATTCCAATTCATAGCGGAACTACAGGAACCTATGATCCAAACAGAAATAAAGAAAGGTTATGGTTGGGAAAAAGAGACAATATGGAACAAATTGCTCCCCTCTTGCCTATAGAAGATAGCAGAATAGAAGCTTCGTCTTTTATTTCTACACAATGTTCTAATAATCCAAAAGAAATAGAACTGGTTACTATAGGTCCTTTGACAAATATAGCTAGAGCATTGGATCTCAATCCTAATCTAAATAAAGAAATTAAAAAAATAACTATGATGGCAGGTGCAGCCAAAGTTCCTGGAAATATAACTCCAGCAGCAGAATTTAATGTTTGGGCAGACCCAGAAGCAGCTTCTAAAGTCTTCAAGTCAGGTATTGATATAACAATGGTTCCTTTAGATGTATGCCATAAAACAAGATTAAGTAAAGAGCAGTTAGTCTCTATAGGAGACCATGAACATCCTTTCTGTAAATTTGTCCTAGAATCAGTAAAACCCTGGATAAATATTAGATCTGAACTTGTCAGCGATGAAGGACTACATTTATATGATTCATTAGCTATGGCCATTTGTTTTATGCCCGAGCTAGTAGAATGTCAATCTGCCTATGTTGGTGTAGAAACTGCAGGTAATTACTCTACGGGAGAAACGGTCTGTGAATTCAATGAATCTATTATGGGAAAATTAAAGAAACAAGAACCTAATGCACAGGTTGCTTTAAATTTAGATGTTAAAGTTTTTAATAAAATTTTTTATGAAAGGGTAATTAGTTTCCTGAAGACTTTATAAGTCTTTTTCTTCTTCTGACAACATTAATTCATCTTCATAAGCCAAAGTAGATATGTCTCTCATTCTATCTATGAATAATTTACCCTTCAAATGGTCAAGTTCGTGCTGGAAAACTGTTGCCAAGAAATCTTCTACAACTAAAGATCTTGACTTTGCAGCTTCGTCTAGATAATTCACTTGTATCCTTCTTGGTCTGCTCACTAATCCTCGTAAACCAGGTACACTTAAACACCCTTCCCAAAATTCTTGTTGAGTTTCATCAAGGACCTGTATTTTTGGATTAAAAATTACATACTCCTTTGAGATAGGAGCTTCAGGGTATCTTTCATTCTCTTCTTCTATTTTGATAACTGCTAACTGTTTTGAAATTCCAATTTGAGGAGCAGCTAACCCTATTCCTCCATATTCCTCCATAGTCTCCCATAAGTCATTTACCAATTGGGTTGTCTTCTCCAAGATTATTTCTTTCTTAGAGAAGGCTTGGGCAGTCTCCCTTAGAAGGGGGTTTCCCATTTTTATTACATTATGAACAGTCAAAGTTATTCCTTTATTTACTTTTAGCTCTTATTATACAAGTGTTGTTATTCTAGTAGAGAGTCGTTATAAATCGCTAAATAAATGTTATACAAAAGTGCAAATGAGCTTTTGAGTTCTATAAGAGATAAAAAAATCTCTTCTGTTGAGCTTTTGGAAGCTCTTTTAAGAAGAATAGAAAATATAAATCCACAAATAAATGCTGTTGTAACTTTAGATTCAGAAAGAGCTCTCAAAAAAGCTAAAGAAGCAGATACAGATCTAGCTAAAGGTAAGAACTGGGGTCTTCTCCATGGCTTACCCATGACAATAAAGGATGCTTATGAAGTTGAAGGAGTAGTATCTACTGGAGGCAATCCAATTTGGAAAAATAACATACCATCAAAAAATGCAGAGGCAGTACAGAGACTAGTGAATGAAGGTGCTATTATTTTTGGTAAAACTAACGTACCTTTGAATTCAGCTGATCTGCAAAGCTATAACGAAATATACGGAACGACCAACAATCCTTGGGATTTAGATAAAACACCTGGGGGCTCTTCCGGGGGCTCAGCAGCTGCATTAGCTAGTGGAATGACTCCTCTAGAGTTAGGAAGTGATATAGGAGGTTCGATTAGAACACCTGCTCATTTTTGTGGATTGTTTGGTCATAAACCTTCATACAACATAGTCTCAGAGGTAGGTCATTTACCCCCTCCTCCTGGTTTAGTGCTAACTGGTAATGGTCTCTCTGTAGCTGGTCCTTTAGCAAGATCTCCGGAGGACATAGAATTAGTATTAGGAATTCTAGCTGCTCCCCAAGAACAAGATAATATTGCCTGGAAATTAACACTTCCAGAACCGAGAACAAAAAAAATTGAAGATCTTCGAGTAGCCGTATGGTCTGATGATGAATATGCTGAAGTTGATTCAGAAATTTCTAAACTAATAGAGGAAACTGCTCAAGACTTAAAGTCAGCAGGTGCTAGCGTAGAAAATGCAGCATTACCTTTCAAACTCCAAGACCTAGATACTATTTATAATAACTTATTGCAACCGGTTATGAGTGCAGGAGTACCAAGAGATCAACTTAAAGAAATAGATGAGTTTGCAAAAACAGTATCAGAAGATGACCATTCAACTCATGCTAAGGTAGCAAGAGGAATTTCCATACTTGCTAGAGATCATATGGTTGTACAAGCCCAACGAGAAATGATTAGACAACAATGGAGAGAATTTTTTACTAAATACGACATCCTTTTATGTCCAACTTGCGTAGTGCCAGCTTTTAATCATGATCATGCGAACTTTGCTGAAAGATTTTTACTTATCAATAATAAACAAAGGGAATACTGGAACAGCCTTATCTGGGCAGGACCAGCGATAATGGGTAAACTTCCGGTTACAAATACACCGATAGGATTAACCCAGGCAGGATTGCCTGTAGGAGTGCAAGTTGTAGGTCCTTTTTTAGAGGATAAAACAACCATAGAAGCATCTAAAATGATAAGAGATTTAAGGGGTGGTTTTAAAGTACCACCTGACTTTGAGGAAATATAAATTGAAAGAACATGGCAAAAAACAGATTACTAAATCTATTGAGCTTTACTTTGAGAGTATGTATGAATCTAGCGCTAAAAAAGTTAAAGAAGTTTTTCATGAGGAAGCCAAGATAACCGGATTTATGGAAGGAAAACTTATTCAACATACTGTCAAAAGTTTTGCAGAATTTGTAGCAGCCCAAAAGCCCTCGGCTAAAGAAAAAAATGAAAAGAAATTTCTAGAAATTGTGTCTATTGAGATAGCTGGCTCTACTGCCATTGCTAGAGTTAGAGATGGATATCTTGGAATGATTTTCTTAGATACATTATCCTTTCTAAAAATTAAAGATAAATGGGTGATCTACAATAAACTTTTCCATGTTGAAACTTAAAAGGAGGAAAAATGGAATATAGAAAATTAGGAAGCTCTGGTCTCAAAATCTCTGAACTTTCTTTTGGTTCTTGGGTGACCTTTAACCACCAAGTGGATACTTCATTGGCAGAAAGAATGCTAAGTATATGTTTTGATGCTGGAATTAACTTTTTTGATAATGCAGAGGCTTATGAGGCAGGTGAATCAGAAATAGTTATGGGGAAAGCATTAAAAAAATTAAAACACCCAAGAGATAGTTATTGTGTGTCATCTAAAGTAATGTTTGGTCGTATACCTGGAATGAGAGCACTGCCTACTCAAAGAGGTTTGAGTAAAAAGCATGTA
Source organism: uncultured Gammaproteobacteria bacterium (assembly GCA_913045055.1). Taxonomy (GTDB): domain Bacteria; phylum Pseudomonadota; class Gammaproteobacteria; order Magnimaribacterales; family Magnimaribacteraceae; genus CAJWPI01. The sequence continues at coordinate 22,823 of CAJWPI010000016.1, forward strand.
ACAGAAGCCTGTCATCAAGCGATGGAAAGGATGCAAGTTGATTATCTAGATCTTTACTTTTGTCATAGGCCAGATCCTGAAACACCTATCAGTGAAACTGTGTGGGCAATGCACAATCTTGTTACCCAAGGCAAAGTTCTTTATTGGGGAACCTCGGAATGGTCTGCAGAACAATTAAAAGAGGCTTACGATTTTGCAAAAGAGAATTATCTTACCCAACCCACCATGGAACAACCCCAATACAATATGCTTGATAGAGCTAGGTTTGAAATAGAGTATAAAGATCTATACACAGACTATGGATTGGGAACAACCATTTGGTCTCCCCTTGCTTCAGGGATTTTAACTGCTAAGTATCTAGAAGAGATACCTGCAGGATCAAGAGCTACTCTAAAAGGATACGAATGGCTTAAGAAGAGAGTTCTAGAAACTGAAAGAGGAAAAGAAAGGTTGGCAGCCGTGAAAGCCTTATTACCTATAGCTCAAGAACTCGGCACTACTATGACAAAACTTGCATTAGCTTGGTGTCTTGTTAACCCCAATGTAAGCACCATGATATTGGGAGCATCAAAAATTGAGCAATTAGAAGAGAATCTTACTTGTTTAGAAGTTTTGCCTTTATTAACAAAAGATGTACAAGACAAAATTCAGTCTATTCTTGGAGGTTTTGAAACAGAGGCTGGAGATCCAGCAGAAGATGGGATAGATTGAAGTCCAGTCTAGAAGCGACTTAGTGCAACTGCACCTGATAAAGATACGCATTCTCATTAGAACAATAGCGTTCTAATCTGTGTTATTTTGATTCTTTTAGGAGAATGAAAATGTCAGAAGCTAAGATTGTCCAAAAATTTCCTTATAAAGAAAGTGTCCAAGCTGAAAAGAGTTATTTCTGGTGCAGATGCGGATATAGTTCTAAACAACCTTTCTGTGATGGGTCACATGAAGGCACAGATTTCCTTCCTGAGAAAGTGAGTTTTGAAGAGAATGATGAAGTTTATTTCTGTGGATGCAAGCAAAGCAAGAAAGGTGCTTTCTGCGACGGTTCTCACCAAAACTTATAAAAGTTTATTGAGCTGGTCTAATCATAGGATGTATCGGAGGGGAGTCCCCTTCTTGAATTTTCTCCATGATCTCAAATCCATATCTCTCATAAAGACTTATATTCTGAGGATTAGATGACTCAAGATAAGCAACTACACCTTGTTTATCTATCTTTTCAAGAGTTTTTTTAAGAATATTAGACCCTAAACCTTTTCCGTGCTTTAGTGGATCTACTCCTAAAAAAGCAAGATACCAATGATCCTCAGCAGGATGAAAAGTACCAAAAATATCAAAGAGCTTAAGTGCTGTTTCAACTCTATCTGAGGGAATAGCTGAGATAGTTGGACCAATACTTTCTGGATCGAGGTGAATCCCGGGTGGATGCCAAATAGCTGAGCCTGAAACTTCATCATCTGCATATACACCCTCGGCAGGTAAACCTGTAGATATAAATTCATCCATCCAAATAGAGAAATTCTTTAAGTAGTCATTAGGATTAGGAAATAACCAACGGATAAAGGGATCAGAAGAAAATGCCATCAGCATTGAGCTTTTTACCGACTCAACTTGATCTTGGTTAATTACAATAATATTTGGCTGTTCCATAGTTCTATCTTATTCTGTTAATTAAGGGTTTGGAATTTAATTTTTGCAACTAATGGAAAGTGATCTGAAACCCCTTCGAAGGTAGAAATATTAAAACTCTTAGGTCTTCTAAACTCTTCATAGGAATTTATATCTTCAAGAAGTAAGTTAATTGATTCGGGATTAAAACTCATCCCCCTATTTCGTGAAATGAGAATGGTATCTAAAAATGACCAATCTTTATTAGGTTCATAGTAATAAGTACCTTTACACTTTCCACAACCTTCTAGATGCGCGACATGCCAAGTTTTAGAAAGATTCTTAAAAGTCTGAAGCTTGTTATCTTCTTCTCTTGTAACGTTAAAATCTCCCAATGCTATGGATGGGTTACTGTTCGATGCAAGAAGCTCATTGAGATAGTTAAATGAGTCTTGTCTCATATCAGAACTGAGATAAGGAGCTGGGAAATGACTACTGTAAAAAGTAACTACGGAACCTTTAATGTTGATATCACTTTGCAATATGGGTCTAGTGTCTCTCTTTCTTGAGCTTATCTTAAACTTCACATAATGAAGTTGGGATTGAAGTATAGGAAATTTTGAGATAAATGCTGAATCTATTCCTCTATAATCCTTTCCCTCTAACAAGACTGCTTCTAGGTAACCAAAGGGTCTTAACTTGTCTAATAACTCTTGTAATACGATTTCATTTTCAACTTCCTGGAGAGCAATCACATCAGGACCTTGACTTTCAAAGGAAGATATTAACGTTACTATGTTTTCTATCTTTCTTACTTTTGCCTCTTCATTCCAATTAAGATTCAGGCACTCTTCTCTCCACTTTTTAACAGAAATTTTCTTGCATGCAGCAACATGTTTACTTCCCCTTTTGTTTTCTAGAGGTAAGAAAGCTTTATCGTCTTTATTTAAGTCATCATTTGTATCAAATAGGTTTTCAACGTTGTAAGTCATTACAGAAAATTCTAAAGAAAAGATTTTCAATGGTAGGACGAGTATAAAAAGAAGAAGTATTTTCATTTATAAGTAGAATATCAAAATTAGGAATTAGGGAGAAATTAAATATGACTGAAATTAATACTGGTACAAAAGATTTATTGGCCTCTAAAGAGAATGGGGTAGGAGTTCTAACTCTTAATAGACCTGAAGCTAGGAATGCCATGTCAGGTGAGATGAATAGTGCACTTCAAGAGTTACTAAAACAGTTTGAAGGAGATCCTGAAATAAGATGTATTGTTCTAACAGGAGCTGGTAAAGGTTTCTGTGCAGGTGGTGATGTTAAAGGGATGGCTTCTTCTGGTGATGGAACTGTAGGTACCAATACTATTGATCAAGCTATACACAGGCAAAGAGTGCATCAAAGAGCAACTTCAGGTAAGTTATTTAAGATGCCAAAACCTACAATTGCCTCTCTCCCGGGAGCAGCTGCTGGGGCTGGTCTTTCTTATGCATTAGCGTGTGATCTGAGAATTATGGCTAGCACAGCTATACTTACTACTGCTTTTGCTAGGGTGGGATTCTCAGGAGATTACGGTGGAAGTTATTTCTTAACCCAACTGGTTGGATCGGCAAAAGCAAGAGAATTATATTATCTTTCTGAAAGAATAAATGCAGATGAGGCTCTTAGACTAGGACTTACCAACTGGGTTTGTGAACCTGAAGAGCTAGAAAGGAAGACTATGGAGTTAGCTAGTAAATTGGCTAATGGTCCTTCAGTAGCGTATAGATACATGAAAGAAAACCTTAATAGAGCTATGGGTGGAGATGTAGATGATTGTTTAGATCTTGAAGTAACCCATCATATTCATTGTGGACAAACTGAAGATCATAGAAACGCTACTAGAGCATTTGTAGAGAAAAAAGAACCAGTCTTTAAAGGAAAATAATTAATTAACATGTCAAAGATTACAAATTTTAAAATATCAGTTAGTGATCAAGATTTAAAAGATCTTCATTTTCGATTATCTAACACAAGGTGGCCAAATAAAGAGACTGTAAAGGATTGGAATCAGGGTATTCCCCTTTCCTATATGAAAGAGATTTGCGCTTACTGGTTAGAAGAATATAACTGGAGAGATCGTGAGGAGAAATTAAATCGATTTCCTCATTTCATAACCAGATTAAATGACATAGATATACACTTTATACACAAAGAATCTCCTCATAAAGAAGCTAAGCCTCTTATTATTACGCACGGGTGGCCCGGATCTTTCGTAGAATTTCTAAAAGTTATAGAACCATTAACTGATCCAACTAATTTTGGAGGTAAGGCCGAAGATGCATTCCATGTAGTTATTCCCTCTTTACCCGGATTTGATTTCTCTAGTAAACCTGAGACAACGGGCTGGGGAGTAGAAAAGATTGCTGATACATGGAGTCAATTAATGTCTGTTCTAGGATATAAGGGTTACTTTGCACAAGGAGGAGATTGGGGAGCTCTTGTAACTACCCATATTGGTCTCCAAGATCAAAAAAATTGTAAAGGCATACACCTAAATATGGTAGTGGTATCTCCTGACCCAGAAACTATGCAAGATTTAACTAAATTTGAAGAAAATGCACTTGCATCAATGGGTTTTTATCAAGAGTGGGATTCGGGTTATTCTAAGCAACAAAGTACTAGACCACAAACCGTGGGTTATGGTCTAGTCGACTCTCCTATTGGACAGGCTGCTTGGATTCTAGAAAAATTTTATCAATGGACTGACTGTAATGGCCATCCAGAAAATATCTTAACCAGAGATGAATTGTTAGATAACGTTATGATGTACTGGTTAACACAATCAGCTGCTTCTTCAGCTAGATTATATTGGGAGAGTTTTGGTAATCCCTCTCAAGAAATGGTAAGCATTCCCACAGGCTGCAGTATTTATCCTAAAGAAATTTTCCGCTCTTCTGAGAGGTGGGTAAAAAAAAGATTTCAGGACCTAAGATATTACAATGAGTTAACAAAGGGGGGGCATTTTGCTGCTTTTGAACAACCTGAAATATATGTAGAGGAAATTAGAAAGTTCTGCAAAGAAATAGAATAAAAGAATTACTTCTCTTGCTTAGCTTCCTTTGCTTTTTTCATAGCCTGTCTTACGGTGTAAACTTTCTTCAGATCTTTCTCAGAAGAATTTTTATCTAGTTCTCTAACTCTTATATATTCACCATTATCGTAAGCTGTCCTAAATTGTTTAATGCTTCCCCATGGATCACCAACCCTTCCGCTTGCTCCAAGACCAAAGCCTTCAATTGTAGATCCGTATGTTAGGGCTTGGAGTCCTAGACGGTGTAATAATTTAGGACTTGCTTTCTCAAGAACGTCTGGAGCTACTGAAAGTATCCAATTCTCTTGAGTCCTCGTCCAAGATTTAACATTACTCATAGTCGCAACTATGCGTCTCTTTTTAGTTTTATTAACACCTGTACCATGAAGTAGCCTTCCATCAAACATCATGATAGTTCCAGCCTTAGCTTCGACATTGACAGTAGGAGGCAACTTACCAACTTCCCCTCCACTACCAGCCTTAATAAAAGATTTGTGGCTACCCGGAATAATTAAGGTTCCTCCATTCTTATCGTCAATATCTTGGGGTATAAACATGGTATTAAAAAGAACAGGTGCTTCTTCAGTTATCCAAGGTAGCAATGGCCCTTGATCCATATGCATTCCTTGAGGGTAACCACCTGGATCAGCTCCATTTGAAAGAAAACTATGACATATCCAACCTTTCCCAAGAGTTTCATCTACCAGCTGTTCAATAACAGGGCCTGCCTGTACAACCTTAGGATCTTGTTCAATACACTTCGAGAATAGATCTCCTTTATTAATTAAAGTATTTACATACTGTCCAGAAGGAGTAGGTTGTTCTACCCCTGCAAGCTTTTCTCCTTCTCCTTGGTTTAATACCCTTTCTTCGAAATTCTTGTATTGCCGCTTTGACATAGCCTCTTCTATTAAACAATAACCCCACTCCTTAATGTCCTCTCTCATTTGTTTTATATCTTTTGTAGCCTGAGGAAGACCAATATCTTTCCAATAATCATGTTTTCTAGCTACAGTGGTATCCCAATACATTCCAGTACCAAATTGCAGTGGTTTCTTATAATCAGGAGGGATTAACCAAGGGTTATTCTTAAATAGTGATTTGTAGGGCTCACCAGACCTTAAAAAATCTCTAAAAAGGTGGACTTCCTTGGGGGAATTGCTTTCCACATATTTTTTAGTAAATTCTTTGGGCACTTTCATAAACTTAGCTTACTAAACTTTACGAATCAATCAACTTCTGGGATCTAGCAGTCTTTTCTGAATAAACTTCGGAAGCATTTTCTAACTCTTTAGACCAATCTTGCCACATATTTTTTTGAGGGGGTCTAGACCTATTTTCATCTAAATCAGTTCTAATGTAATCACCCAGAACTGCTAACCTAATTTTATTTGAATAGTTATGCCCTGCCATATGCGCCAACCTATGATGCCAGAAAATTACATCTCCTTCTGACCCAAAACAGTCGACAGGCTTTGTGTCTTCCATTACTTTTCTTATTTGTTTTTCATAAGCTTCGGATTGAATGATACCTTTGTAAGAAGGCAGGTGTTCGTAATAAGCTATTCTCGGCTGGTCATATTGCATTTGAAAAGTTGGATAAAGCCTTTTATGTGATCCTGGCCAGACTTTAAAGCCACCTCCATCAGGAAGAACTTCATCTATTAGCCCAACTAAACTTAAATTAAAAGGATGTCCATCAGTATGAGCAAAATCGCTTTCTTTTTCTTTAACTCCATAAGGAAGTGTTGCATAAATACCCCTAGCTCCTTCATTATCCAAAGCAGGATCTACTGGACCTCCAGGCCAGGCCGCTCCGTGCTGACCCATTGTTTTTCCACCAACTTTAGGTTTTACTAAAGAATCTTTTCCTAAAAGATCTTCAGCTATTTGCTGAAGAGTATCTGAATAAACTAGATCAATCATTAATTGATCTGTACCTACTGATCTAAGCTGCCACTTATACCCTTGTCTAAGGTTTGTTACGTCTTCCTCTAGGTCTATTCCAGTAAATGGACCTATATGAGTTTCAGGATCTTCTCTTTTAATGTTAGTTTCCTTAGGTAAAGTTGACCAAAGCAAATCACGTGCCTTTGCACATAGATCTGAATCCATAACCTTTGGAACAATTAGATATCCATTAACCTTAAAGAAAGAAAGTTGTTCTTGATTGAGGATCACTTTGCTTGTCTGATAGATAACAGAAAGGCAACTAAAGTAATAGGAAATAAGACATATGCTGCTATTTGCCCGGGTGGTATAACAGGTAAAGGCTTTACAGTTATTAAAATAATTCCCAGAAGTTGATTTATTGCAACAAAAAAAAGAAAAATTGGTATCAAAGTCCGCCACCTAAAGATAATCAACCATGCTAATACTGCTTCGGCTAAATGGTATTTTCCATAAACACCAAAACCCGTAATAATGGCTTGTACAGCCCCTTCAGGGTAAGTATCTAAAGGTATGCCTGCAATCATTCCAGAACCTCCATCCGGAGCAAAATAGTGAACACAACCCCGAAAAGTAAACATGCAAGCCAATAGAACTAAATAATAAAGAGAAATTTTAGAACCTAAATAGTTATTATTAGGCTGAGGAAGAACTGTTGACCAATTAAACATGATCTTCTAATGTAACTCAAAACAACAAGCCTGGGAAGACTTGAACTGTGCTAAAAAGAGCAAAAATTGAACACTTCTAAAAATTCACGAGTTACTCCTAAAAAGTCTAATAGGATAGGTAAGATCTTACTTTTTGGGATAACGATAGCGTGTTTTTATTATATCTATTACCGCATTAATGGAGCTGCCTTAAGAGAAGGATTGTCCTTAGTAGAATACATGTTGGTTGTTTTTGGAGCGGTTAATTGGGTTCCTTGGCTCCTTATGATGACTGGCTACTGTTTATTCTACTTCTCTATAGATACATTAATAATAACTAGAGCTTTGAATTGGTTTATAAAAGATATTAAGTACACAGATATTTTGCCGATACGAGCTAGTGCATACATCATCTCAATGTTTAACGAGCAAATTGGTAAAGGCGCTATGGCCTATTACTTGAATAGACGTGATCAGGTCCCAGGATGGGAAGTCACATCACTGATGTTGTTTATAATGTTTTGTGAGATATTCTATTTGTTAATCTGGGCAACAATAGGTTTTATGGTAGGTGGTCAAGACTTACCTGAAGTATTTGGTTTAATTGAATATTTTGCTATTGGCGGAGCTATCTTTTTTGCTCTGTGGGTATTTTTCTTCCGAGGACCTCTATTCAGAAATAACAAAATAAGAAATTTGGAAATTTTTCATGCATTTAAATTGGCAAAGCTCAAACACTATGGAGCTTTCTTTCTATTGAGATCGCCTTTATTAATAGCAGCTGTATTTGTTTACTCTGCAGCACTTGGTTTCTTTGGAGTAGCAGTATCCTCAATGACACTACTACCTCTTCTTCCAGTAATATTTTTTGCTGCTACGATTCCTACACCAATGCGAGCAGCAGCTATTACATCTTGGATTATTCTTTTCCCTGAAAATGAAGGTGCCATGGCAGCTTTTGGTTTTTTACAGCATAACTTCTTCATTCTATTTAATGCCATAATAGGCTTGATGTTCCTGCCAAGAGCAAATAAAGATTTATTTGGAACCAAATCAAATTAAGTGAAAAACTTTCTAACCCTAGCTAATTCTTTAAGCCTGTTTAGAATATTCATAGCACCAATAATGGTTTGGGTTATTCTTTCAGGTTGGTGGTTTACTGCTAGCTTCTTTTTAATATTGGCCATCCTTAGTGATTTATTTGATGGACCTATAGCAAGAAAGAAAAAACAAGATACTCCTTTCGGTGGTTTATTAGATCACTCTTCTGATGCTTTCTTAGCAGCTGTTTTATTATTTTCTTTGAGCAAAACTCATGACATACCTTTACTTCTACCTTTATTAGTTTTAGGTTCTTTTCTTCAGTATGCACTAGACTCTAAATCACTAGCTGGACAAAAATTAAGAATGAGCATCTTAGGACGTTCAAATGGAATTGCTTACTATGTTTTAGCTAGCATTTGTATATTCACAGAAGCACTAGGAATTACACTTCCTGGTAACTTATTTATTTTTTGCTCTTGGATTTTAATTGCATCAACATTAGTTTCAATGACTGAAAGACTTTGGACATTACTAAAAAGATAAATATATGAAAGCAAGAGTATTAGTAACAGGCTCAAACGGAAATTTAGGAAAAAAATTTTTGTTATCGAATAGTAATTTAGATATTTGTGCTCTAGTAAGATCTGACAAAGCTAAGAAAGACTTAAAGATTTTCGTTAGACATAATCATATTGAGAATGTAGAAATAGTTAAATGCGACTACTTAGATTTAGAGACAGTTAAAAAGCTAGTTAGCACTTGTTCTTATGTGCTCCACTTGGTGGGGATAATTAAAGAAAATAAAAAAAATAGTTTTGACTTGGTTCATAAAAAGACTACAAAAACTATACTAGAAGCAATAAAGGGTAGCTCAGTAAAAAAAATCTGCTACATAAGTTTATTAGGTGCAAAAGAGAATTCCAGAAATACTTGTTTTTCTTCCCGAGGATCTGCAGAAAAATTCTTTTTAAATTCTGGTGTACCTTGTTTAATACTGCAGGTCCCAATGGTTCTTAGTGAAGGTGATTACGCTAGTTATGCTTTGAAAAAAAATGCCCTCTCTAAGTTTAATTTTACCTTTAGAAAACTTAGCTTAGAACAGCCTATTTATGCAGGAGATATTATTAAAGCCATAAAAGTAGATATTAATAAATGTTTAAATAAAGAACCTTCTCCGAGTGGCATCAGAGTTGTTGCAGGTCCCACTTCATTAACCAGAGAACAATTAGTTAAAAAAACAGCTGAATTGTTAAAGGTAAAAGTAAAAGTTTTTTCTTTACCCCTTCTTCTTGGCAATGCACTTGCAACCATACTTGAGATATTATTTCCTAACCCTCCTACAAGTAGAGCTATGTTGGGAGTTTTAGATCATGACGATAATATTGACCCAAAACCCGCATGCAAAGAGCTGGGAATTGAACTAACCCCTTTGGAGGAAATGCTACAAAGAACTATTGGTTCTTGAGAAGGTAAAAAAAGGCATTTAATCGCTTCTTGGTTCTAGCTCAAATATCCATAAGTCACCGGAATCAATGTTTTCTTGAGAAACAGGAAATCCTCCAGCGTATTTTCTGCTTAATTCTGCTAAAACTTGAGTTAAAATCTCTCCTTCTTCTATCCTAACCATATTTCTTTTATATAGCTTTCCATCTACTCTCAATAAGGCTCTGCCATCTTTTTCAGCTTCCATAGGCCAATGTTTCCAAATTTTACCCATAGTACTGTTCATATATCCAGAAGGTATAAAAATTCTTCCTCCTGTTTCCATAATAAAGGTAGTTCGGGATCTTGGTGGATTGAGTAGTTGAAATTGAACAATAGGATATTCTTTTAGGAAGCTCCAATTAGGTTCTTCTCCTGTTTGCATTTCTCCTGTCTTAAAGGGACCTGCTGTAACCATCTCCAAGGGAGGTCCATTGCCGATTGGACCGTCGCTGAATCTAGCAACAACAAATATACAAACAACAACTAAAACTATGAGGCCTATAAAAGCTCCTAAAGCTTTAGCTAAAAAAAGAAAAAACCTCTTCATAGTGGTGATAATGGCACAAAAATTTATCTAATTAAAGTATGGTCTAAACTAAACCTAGTCCTTGAGATCCAAACGAAGGAAATATCTAGGAGGAAATCCTGTAAGTAATCTAAAAGTTAATGAATGAGCGTGTTCTTTCATAAGTTTAGTGTGCTCCTCACCTTCAACGGGAATAGCTATATATTGATTTTTTTCCCCTTTATAAAAAACTTCTACATTAGGGTTAGCCATTGCTTGTCTATACCAAGCACGAGGCCAATGGTTTGCTGAAATATAGAGTTTACTGTCATTATTTATAGCTGACAGCACTCTATCTTTGGATTCAGAATTATGAAAAGTAGTTATGATCAAGCTATTTGAATTCTTCGGTTGAGAATAGCCTAACCAAGACTCAAACAAAACTACTAAACCAATGTAAATAGTTACTAAACTAATTAAAGTTATTCTTATTATCCTCATCTCTTCATATTAATGTTTTTTTTGATCAAGATATCAATTGCCCAAGCAAAAAATAATAGTAACACTAAAACAAAGATCCGTGGGGTTGCCAAATTTATTGTGGCACTAGTTGGGGTCACTTCAGCGTATTCGATTCCACCTGCACGGTGCTTAGATATTTTCAGATATTCATCAGAAGTTACCATACCTATAAAATCACGCCTTGAACGATATCGAACTAGAATGACTTCATGCCAGTTTCCTTCCTTTAAGTCACCGCCCACCAAATATTCAGATAATTCTCCTGAGTAGATAGGATGGCCAGCATTCTTCAATATCATTGTAATGACAGCCTGACCATAGTTCTGATAAGCAATTGGTACACCTTGTTGTACTTCATTTTCTCCATACTCATAACGGTTAAGGTTGAGCATAAAAAACTCTTTACCATCATCATCTTTTAACAAACGCCTAAGATTTCTTATTTGTTCAGGATTCGTCTCTAATGCTTCTGCTTTACTGGCGAGTGCTTCAACCTCTTCTGGCGTATACGGATCCATTCCCCACCCGTCATACCAAGATAAAAAAACTAGGTAGAGAATTAAGAAAACTGCTGTATTGATAAATCTTTTCTTCATTATTTTTTTATTTATATATCAAAAAATAGTTAATAAGGGCCCGAGTCTTTTATGATTTCTCTATGAGAGCTCCAAGTATTTATTATTGCTTCAGGAGTGCCAATGCCTGCCGAACGAGGATCTCCAGCTGGTCCAAACCAATGATTCTGAGGAGCGCCTGTAGTTCTTGCCCGCATACCAGTATATGTAGTTCCATTTACTGTATTTCCTAGTATATCCTGTTGAAATAACACATCATTACTAACAATAGCTGCAGTTAGATTTTGGGTTATTTTCTCAAGAATTTCTTTAATTTTGTTTATTTCTCTGTCTGAATATAGAACTACTACTTGGAATGGTCCAAAAACTTCTTTTGTTATCAAATCAAACTTATCTGTTAGAAGCTCTTCAACGGGGATCTCAATAGCTGTTGGTTTAAATGATCCATAATTTGAAGGTATAGAGTGATCAGATAATTCATCTCCACCAAATAGTAACTTTGAGCCATCAATCTTCAACAAAAAATTAACATGTTCGTTTAATTGCGAATTTGTCCAACTCAATACTGGCCCTATATCGAGATTCTTTAGTTCCCTTTTGGCTGCTAAATCTGCTAGCCTTGGTAAAAGATCTTCTTCCCAATTTCTATGAACAAACAAAATGCTTTGGGCTGAACATTTCTGTCCAGAAGCATTATAAGCATCTTGATCACACTGATTTGCTACATATTCAGTCCACTCAGAGTCGTAATCAGGTCCTATAATTTTCCAATCAAATCCTGCATCTTCAATTCTAATTTTACCTTTTAAAACAACCGATAATTTGTCTGCAACTTCTTTTGAACCAGTAAATTGTGTTAGCCTAATCTTATTATTACTTTGTTTTATTAACTCCTCCATCACTTCGCCTTTACAGTTAATAAAATCTAGGTCTTCTGGAGGCAAACCACAATGAATTAAGAGTCTTAAGAATTGTTCGAAAACTACACTAACTCTTGAATCTACCTTTACCAGAGGTCTGTTACCCATAAAAAGAGCTCCCATAGCCTGTAGAGCTGGTATTTCTAATGGAAAGTTAAAAGGAGCAATAATACAGACAGGTCCAAATGGCCATCGATAACCTGACGATTCTTGCCCTAAGTGATCACCGGGGTTAGAAAAACTTCTTGCCAAAAATCTTACGTTGTCCCCTGAAAAGTTTTCTAAGAATACTCTTGTAACTGTTACTTCACCTTGGCATTGAGAAGTGCTTTTAGGCATGACTCTTTGAATTAATTTAGTAAAGTATTCAGATACTTCTTCTTCTCTTAATAATTCAGCTGCCTTTGCACAGACATCTCCTAACATCAAATACCTTTCTATATTCTTTAAAGGATTGTGGAGACCACTTTTAGAACATATATCAAGATTCTCCATGAATTCTGAATAATCAACAGTATCTGGGACTCTCAAAAAATTACCTCCATTTAAAGGATCTACTATATCTTCTCTAAAATTCTTACTTTGAAGCCATTTCCCCTTAACAAGGTTACAAACTTCTCCGGGTTTATCTGGATTCATTCCTAAAAACGGATCAACAGTAAAAATTTCTTTCATAATCAAGACTCTTAGCTATTCTAAACTCTAAAGGTACATCAAATTCAGCTTTTTAAAAACTAATATAAAATGACTATATCAAAGGAATTAAGGACTCTCACTTAAGATATTGGCTCTAAATAAATTGGTGGGTCTGGGAAGACTTGAACTTCCGACCTCACCCTTATCAGGGGGGAAGCCTTTAATCAGAGTCTTGATAGTAAAGCCTTCTCAAGCTTTCTTCAAGGTAGTGCCGATGATAGTGCCGACGCTAGCAAGAAAAAAAGCAGCCAAAGACTGCTTTTTTTAGTTGAATCTTAAGTTACGGATTATTTTTTTCTTTTGCTATAGCTCTAGTAACTGTAGGTCTAGGATTCATTTTTAAATGAAATCTTATTAGGTCACCAATTCTAGGGTAGATATCATTGTGCTTCATGCCATATCTTACCCATCCATAGTTAGGGTCAATTGTTCCAGCATCTAAGTTAGTTCCTTTAGCAACAAAGACATAGTCTTCTATTCCAGGGAAATTCTTCTCTCTTGTAGCATGATCTAACATTAAAGATCCCCATAGAGGATTAGAGTGAGAGAAGTCTATTTTCCTCAGACCATTAGTTAACTTCTTGAAATCTTCATCGTTCCTTACAGGGCTTCGTCCATAACCAGTGTCGAAGAACAACTTAGCTATACCTTTAAGAACAACAGGTTGCGCTGCAACAGTATTAGCTTTAGCTTTAGGTTTACCAAAATTAGGAATCTTAGATATTAAGGCCCAAAAATTCTTTCCTTGCGATGAGGCTCTACTTGCTTTGATTGGTGTTATGCTCTTGGTACTTGTCTTGCCAATCATAGATAAAGCTGTAATTGGATTTAAGTATTTTCTTACCAAACTGCCATCATCTTGACTCCAATCCTCTTGATCAGTTTGAGAAATCGTCCACGGAATGTCTCCATTAGGAATAAGATCATCCATAATTACTTTGTTTATGGCATCTCCTCTATCAAAGTCTTGCTGTAAAGAT
>CAJWPI010000017.1 GCA_913045055.1 uncultured Gammaproteobacteria bacterium
ATGGGTTGCTATGGAATAGGTATATCAAGAATTGTTGCAGCTGCAATAGAACAAAATCATGATGATAAAGGAATTATCTGGCCTGAAGCTTTGTCTCCTTATCAAATTGCGTTAATAGAAGTTAACCCAAAGAAAAAGTCTGAAGTAACTTCTATATGTCAGTCGATATATGAATCGCTAACTGAACATAACTGTAATGTGCTTTGGGATGACAGAGAACAAAGAGCGGGAGTTAAGTTCTCTGATATGGAATTAATAGGAATTCCTAATTCTATTATAGTTGGGGAAAGGTCAACTACTGAAAATATTGTTGAAATAAAGAAAAGAACATCCGAAAAACCTGAATTAGTTCCAGTTAGTGAAGTAATAAAAAGAGTACTAAAAAATTAGTATTATTCAGAGTCTTTATCTTTGAGCGCTTCTTCTTCTATCTTTTCTGCAAGTTTTGGGTTCTCCTCAAGAAAAGTAACAGAATTAGCCTTGCCTTGACCTATTCTCTCACCATTATAGCTATACCAAGCACCCGATTTTTCTAAAACATTTTTTTCACAAGCAAGATCAATAAGCTCCCCTAATCTATTAATCCCTTTGTTATAAATAATTTGGAACTCTGCTTGTTTAAAAGGAGGGGAAACTTTATTTTTTACTACTTTCACCCTAGTTTCATTTCCTACTACTTCATCGCCATCCTTCACAGTTCCTATTCTTCTAATATCTAACCTGACAGAAGAATAAAACTTGAGGGCATTCCCTCCACTAGTGGTTTCAGGACTGCCAAACATAACTCCAATCTTATGTCTTATTTGATTTATAAAAATTACCAAAGTGTTAGATTTTTGTACATTTCCTGTTAATTTTCTTAATGCTTGAGACATAAGCCTTGCTTGAAGACCTACATGAGAATCTCCCATCTCCCCCTCTATCTCTGCTTTTGGTACTAAAGCAGCTACAGAATCAATAACTAATACATCAACTCCTCCAGAATGCACCATTATGTCTGCTACTTCCAAAGCTTGTTCTCCTGTATCTGGTTGAGAAATTAATAACTCATCAACATTTACTCCTAATTTTTGTGCATAAATTGGGTCAAGAGCATGCTCTGCATCTATAAAAGCAGCTGTCCCTCCTTGTTTTTGACACTGAGCTATCACTTCGAGGGTTAAAGTTGTCTTACCTGAAGATTCTGGGCCATATATTTCAACAACTCTTCCTTGAGGAAGGCCACCTATTCCTAAAGCTACATCTAAACCCAAAGAGCCTGTTGAAACTGATGGGATCTGCTCTAGTTTTCTCTCCCCCATACGCATAACAGTTCCTGAACCAAATTGTCTCTCTATCTGACCTAAGGCCTCATCTAACTGCTTCTTTCTATCTACTTCTTTAATGCTAGTCACCTTCTTCTGCGCCATAACTTTCTCCTATTGAGTTTTATGGCTATTATACTAAATACTGTATAAATAAACAGTACTATTTAAATATTCTTTAATAAGTCAATTGAACCTAATAAAGCTTTCTCAACAGAATAATACCTTACCTCCTCTCTATTTCCCCTAAATTTCTCAACACTGCTAGTTATTAAGCTATCTTGAAAGGCCCAGGCTAAACAAACAGTACCAACTGGCCTATCCTTGGTCCCTCCATCAGGACCTGCTATTCCACTAATAGCTACACCTATATCAGCAGCACTTTTATTTAATGCACCTAAAACCATCTCCTTAACAACTTGTTCACTTACTGCACCAAAATTTTTTAATGTGTCATCAGAAACATCTAGTATTTCTTGTTTTGATGAATTTGAATAAGTTATAAAACCGCATCCAAACCATCGAGAACTACCTCTTACAGATGTTACGGTTTTCCCAACCCAACCCCCGGTACAAGATTCTGCGCAAGTAAAATACAGTTTTTTAGATACTAAAATATCTCCTAATTTAGAAGATAATGTGTGTAGTTTAGTTAAGTCCAAATTTATAAAGCACTTATCTATAATTCTTTACTATTAGAACAGAATACAATCAATTGTCTATAGCGCTTTCCACTATAACTGTTTACTTGATAAAATTGGGATTCAAAAGTAATACATATGACCTTCATTGTTGGAGACTCCTGCATAAAGTGTAAATTAACAGACTGCGTAGAAGTGTGTCCTGTTGACTGCTTTTATGAAGGACCCAATATGTTGGTTATCAACCCAGATGAATGTATTGATTGTGCTCTATGTGAACCTGAATGTCCTGTAGAAGCTATTTATTCTGAAGATGAAGTTCCTGCTGACCAAATCAATTTTATAGAGCTAAATGCTGAGTTATGCACTCAATGGCCTAATATAACTGAAATGAAAGATGCTCCAAAAGATGAAAAAGAATGGAGGGAAGTAAAAAACAAACTTAAATACTTAGAGCGTTAAGAAATTTTTATCCTGTTTAAAAAATAAATAAAAAGAATTCCTATAACTAAACCGCTAACTAACTCAAGTGTAGTTAATGATGTAATTAGATAAGGGTCATGAGAAGGAATCTTTTTCCATATTAACGGCAAGCTAAAAAGTACGAGACCAAAGAAAAAACTCTTAGTAGATTGGTTATTACTATTCAATGCAAATCTTATTATTCTAGATAAAGTTAATAAACCCAAAAGACACCCAGAAAAGAACGTACCTAAGACTTCTAAATTGAAATCGTTTAAAGATCTAATAATTAAAGGATAGAGTCCTAGTATTAATAAAACAAAGCTCCCAGAAATACCCGGAAGCATAAAAGCAGAAACTGAGATAAAACCTCCAATAAATAAATAAAGAAAAGAGATATCGGGATTTAAGGTATAGGTTTGCGTTGAGAAAATAATTAGTATCGGAAGTAAAGAAAGAAAAAATCCTATAAACCACTTTTTATCAAACCTGTCGGGTTTTAAAGATTCCGTGGTAAGAGAACATATGATCAAACCTGTGAATAAAGACTTTAGAAAAAGAGGAAAGTTATCTAGCAGAAAAGCAATTAGAGATGAAAAAGAAAATACCCCAAGAATCATTCCAAACAAAAGAAGAAACAAAAAATTTCCGTCTATTTGTTGCCAAGCCGTTCTAAAGTTACCCCTAAAAAAAAGAGATAGAAAAGTGCTGTTTATATTAGAAATAGCTAGTATAAGCCTCTCATAGATCCCTAAAATAAGAGCAATGGTGCCCCCAGAGACTCCTGGTACTAACTCTACCACTCCTATTGCTAATCCTTTAATTACTATAAAAAAATTCGATTTAATCACGATATTTAAAATTTTGTACGGTATTAATTCACCAACCCTTTAAGTAAAGGAACAAATAAAACTTTATCAAGAGTTTTCTCTTCAAATTGCTCTTTTTTCACTCTTCTTATTAAAGTTAGGTGTTGAGAACTATCATCTCCTATGGGAATAATTAATTTACCTCCAATAGTAAGTTTTTTTAATAAATAATTAGGAACATTTAAAGGGGCTGCAGCAGAAAGGATTGCATCAAAATTACCTTCCATATTATTCAAAATATTTCCGTCATCATGTAAAAGTCTGAGATTCTTTATTTTAAGATCTGAGAGAATACTCTTTGCCCTTTCATGTAAAGGCTTGATTCTTTCAATACTCACAACTCTTTCTGAAAAGTTAGCAAGAATAGCAGTTTGGTAACCACATCCTGTGCCAATCTCTAAAGATCTTTTAAGCGGTTTCTCGTTAAATTTATCGTCCTCGATGAGAAGTTCCGTCATCCTTGCAACTATAAATGGTTGAGAAATAGTTTGTTGGTGTCCTATAGGAAGAGCCATATCATCATATGCTCTAGAGGCTAAAGCTTCATCAAGAAAAATATGACGAGGGGTGTCTCGCATAACTTCCAAAATTCTAACATCCTTAATTCCTTGTTCAGTTAATCTTTCTACTAACCTCTGCCTTGTTCTCAAAGAAGTCATACCCAACCCTTGAAGTTTTTTCATTTTTTTATTTTACTTAAAAGCACTAAGCCAAGCATTTATCTCTTTAAAATATTCATTAGATAAGAATTTAGGGCTAATAGGAGTTAAAGATGCTAAGCCTCTTGAAAGAGCTGCTATGTCTGTACTCTGCTTGTTTGTTGGAGTCTTAGTTCTATGAGAAACCCAAAATTTTTCTGTTCCTAACTCTTTATCGCGTTGGGGAGGATTTCTTACTCCCCAAGACCCTAAAGAAGTTAATTCTATTTTCTTAATTTTTTCATATTCTAAATTTGGGACATTTAGATTAAAGATAATCTTAGTATCTATATTTAATTTTTCTAATCTTACAATGATATCTAGAGTGATCTTTGCCGCAGAAAAAAAATTTGGATTCTGTTTATTCTTTGACCCTGGTTGCCTAAACGCAGCAGCAGAGACTGCTAGAGATGGAATAGAAAATTCTCTAGCTTCCATAGCTGCTCCAACAGTACCAGAATAAACTAAATCTTCTGCCATATTTGCACCATAATTTATTCCACTAATCAAAAGATCGGGTCTAAAAGGACATAG
This sequence comes from uncultured Gammaproteobacteria bacterium, assembly GCA_913045055.1. Taxonomy (GTDB): domain Bacteria; phylum Pseudomonadota; class Gammaproteobacteria; order Magnimaribacterales; family Magnimaribacteraceae; genus CAJWPI01. The sequence goes on from CAJWPI010000017.1 coordinate 4,509, forward strand.
TTCATGAAGACCTAGATGAACACAATCAACAGGCGTGCCATCAACTGCAATAAAATTTTCTTTAATTTTTTTTGGAGATAAAGGTCTTTTAGTAGTAATTGAGGAACCTGCACCACTCATTTCTTTTTTTGGAGCTATAACAAAGATCTCATGATTCTCCTTTAAAAATTGGTAGAGGACATTAATTCCTTCAGCATCTATTCCATCATCGTTGGTTAGCAGTATTTTCATTAAATCTTTTTAAGAAATAGCTTACTTGTTCTTTAATTTATTACTTTTAGATTCTACCTTTCTTATTAAAGACACAGAATGACAAGATATTCCTGCTTTGGATCCTTCAAACCCTAAACCGTCTGTAGTAGTTGCTTTTATATTAATGTCAGTTATTTTTACATTAAGTAAGAGACAAAGGTGCTTCTTGATAGCCTTAATATGATCAATAATTTTTGGTTTCTCAGCAACTAAAGTTACATCTATATTAACTATTTCATAATTAAGAGAATTTAATAGGTCTATAACTTCTGCTAAAAGTTTACTACTCGAAATGTTTTCATATTTAACATCATCTGAAGGAAAGTGTGTTCCTATATCACCTAAAGCAGCAGCTCCTAATAAAGAGTCTATTAGTGCATGAATAATCACATCCCCATCAGAGTGGGCTTCAATGGAAAATTCACTATCTATAAAAATACCACCAAGCATCATCCCTTTACCTGGAATTAGTTTATGAGCATCATAGCCTTGTCCTATTCTCATCTAACCACTTATCCTTCCTTGGCTAATTAATATAGATTTAGCAATGTTGAGGTCTTCAGGTAATGTAACTTTGATATTTTCTCTGGATCCTTCAATAACTTTTATCTTTCCTTGGTTTGCTTCAATAAAGGAAGCCTCATCTGAAAAATCTACAGACTTATCTTCTAGATTATTAAAGGCACTAAATAAGGCCTCTTTACGGAATACTTGTGGAGTAAAGGCTGTCCAAAGAGATCTTCTGTCTACTGTTCTCTTAACAATATTATCTGCACTAGAAACTTCTTTCATGGTTTCTCTGCAAGGGGTTCCCAGAACAGCTCCATCTATGCTTGTATCCTCTAAGGTTTTAAAAAGTGATTCAATTTCCGATTTTCTAATACAAGGTCTTACTGCATCGTGAATTAAAATAAAATCAAAAGTCTTTGATGAATTCTGCCAGAAATTAATTCCATTTAGAACTGAAAGAAATCTTTCTTCTCCTCCCTCTATGCAATTAAGCTCCAGTCCTTCAAAAGACAAAGATTCCCACTGAGAATCTTCTCTGGAAATAACTAAACATATACCCAAACATTCAGAAAATCTGATTATAGGATCTAAACTCAACTCTAAAATAGACATACCATCTAATAAAGTGTATTGCTTAGGTACTTCTTGATTGAACCTTTGCCCTCTACCAGCAGCAGGTACAATAACTGCAAAAGGTTTAATCAACTGACTCATCAGTCTTATTGTGAATTACCTCTATAGATTCTTTTTCTTTAAATTGATAGAAAATTTCTCCGGGTTTTATAAGGCCTAATTCAGATCTAGCCAGCCCTTCTATAGCATTTCTACCCATACTAAATTTTTCTTTTTCTCCTTCTAACAGTTCATTCTTCTTTAAGAGAGTTGTACTCTCCTTTTCTAAGGAGGTAATTTGATTTTTTAACTGCTGCAAATTAGAAAAACTATAATCCCCAAACCAAATTCTGCTTTGAACTACAAGAAAAACAATTAATAGAAGAGAACAAAAAAAGTAGAAAAGAACCCTTGTATCTGTAAATAATTTCTTTTTAAGAAAATTCATTTCTTCCTAGAAAATCTAAATTAGAGTTTTCTTCGATAATCAGCAAGCGATTATATTTTGAATTTCTGTCTGATCTCGAAAGAGAACCGGTTTTTATTTGTCCTGCACCAACAGCTACCGACAAATCAGCTATAGTGTGATCTTCTGTTTCTCCAGATCGGTGCGAGATTACAATCTTATAATCATTTTTTAAAGCTAAATCAATTGTTTGCATTGTTTCTGAGAGAGTTCCTATCTGATTCACCTTTATTAATACTGCATTAGCAACTTTTTTATCTATACCCTCTTGGAGTCTTTTATGATTTGTAACAAATAAGTCATCTCCTACTAACTGAGTGTTGTGACCCAGCTCATTTGTTATGATTTTCCAGCCCTCCCAATCATCTTCAGCTAAACCGTCTTCTATCGAAGAAATAGGATAATTTTTTCTAAGATTAGAGAAGTAATCAACGAGCTCTTCGGAAGTGAAGTCTCTGCCCATGCCATCCATAATATATCTTCCTTTATTGAGCATTTCATTAGCTGCTACATCTATTGCAAGCATAACTTCTTCTCCAGGTTTATAGCCTGAGATTTCAATAGCATCAATAATTAAATTTATAGCTTCTTCTGGAGAACTAATTTGAGGTGCAAAACCTCCCTCATCACCCACCGAGGTGCTTAATTTCTTTTTCTTTAGAATCTTCTTAAGGCCATGAAAGATCTCTGCTCCACATTGAATAGACCTCTTAAAACTATCAAAGGCAACTGGTTGGATCATAAACTCTTGAAAATCTAAGGCGTTATCAGCATGTATTCCTCCATTTAATATATTCATCATAGGAACAGGTAATCTTTTATTTATATCCTCTTCAAGGAACTCTTTTGCTAATCTATGAAGATACTCATAAAAGTCTAAGTCTAAAGCTTTTGCTGAGAGCTTGGCACATGCTAGAGAAACGCCGAGAATTGAATTTGCTCCAAAATTAATTTTATTTTCTGTACCATCCGCTTTACACATCAAACTATCAATTTTTTCTTGATCGGTAACCTCTAAACCTTTCAAAAGTTTATTAATATCCTCATTAATAATGTTTGTAGCTTTTAGAAGACCTTTTCCATTAAATCTTCTCATATCTTTATCTCTGATTTCCCAAGCTTCATATTTACCAGTTGAAGCTCCTGAGGGAACTAAGGACATGGCTTTTAAACCTCCAGAGATAATAACTTCAACTCCTAAAGTTGGATTACCTCTAGAATCCAACAGCTCATAAGCTTTTATCCTTTCTATTAAAGTCTTGTTCATTAAACTTAACTAATTTTCAAAGGAGGTAGGGATTTAACTATATTGTCCACTTTTGTAATTTGATTTACAAAATCTCTTAATAAGCTTAGTGGAAGTGCGCAAGGCCCATCACATTTAGCTTTATCAGGGTCTGGATGAAGTTCTACGAATAAGCCAGCTAATCCTAAAGCCATAGCTGATTTAGCAAGATCAAGAGCATATTCTCTCCTTCCTCCAGTTTTATTGCCTAAATTACCTGGTTGTTGAAGCGAATGGGTAACATCGAAGACAACAGGGAAACCATAATTTTTTAAGTAAGCAAGACCAAGCATATCAACAACTAAGTTTTTATAACCAAATAAAGTTCCTCGCTCACAAAGAAGGATATTTTCATTCTTAAAAGATAATATCTTTTTTACTATATTGCCTACTTCATCCGGAGATAAAAACTGACCTTTCTTTATATTTATAGGTAAACCAGTTTTAGCTATTCTTGATAAAAGATCAGTTTGTCTGCACAAAAAAGCAGGAATCTGGATTATATCTAAGACCTCAGAAGCTAATTTTACCTGCTCTTCAGAGTGGACATCTGAAAGAATGGGAATACCATATTTAGACTTCAAAGTTGATAATGTGTCTAAACCCTTTTCTAAACCAGGTCCTCTATACGAATCTATAGAAGATCTATTGGCTTTATCAAATGAAGCCTTAAAGATAAAAGGGACATTTAGATCTTTGCAAACTGAAAGACATTCTTCTATTACTTCTTTGGCTATATCTTCAGATTCCAAAACATTTAAACCAGCAATTAAAACAAAAGGTTCTGCATTGCTAAACGAAAAGTCTGCTATTTGGACTTTATTAAATTTCAACTTCTTTTCTCCTTTTATAATCTTGAAGATTCTTAGCAGCCTCTATAAAACCTTTAAAAAGAGGATGTCCTTCTCTAGGATTAGAAGTGAATTCTGGATGGAATTGACAACCTATAAACCAAGGATGATCCTTAACTTCCACAACTTCAACAAGATTTTTATCTTCTGATCTTCCTGCAACCTCCATACCTGAGGAAATTAATTGCTCTACGTAATTATTGTTAACTTCGTATCTATGCCTGTGTCTCTCATAAATTTTATCTATACCATAGAGATTTTTTGTTAATGACCCTTTACTTAATAAGCATTGCTGAACTCCTAATCTCATTGTTCCGCCTAAATCAGAGTCTTCATTCCTTTGCTCTACCTTGCCAGTTGAATCAATCCATTCACTTATAAGACCTATAACTGGGTTTCTAGATTTTTTATTAAATTCACTGCTGTGAGCATCTTTTAGCCCCAGGATATTTCTAGAGAACTCTATAACAGCTACTTGCATGCCTAAACAAATACCTAAATAAGGAATCTTGGCCTCTCTTGCATATTTAACTGCAGCTATCATTCCTTCAATTCCTCTTTCTCCAAAACCTCCCGGTACCAAAATAGCATCTGAATCTTTTAGCGCTTCTTGGACATTAGAAGACTCTAGTAGTTCAGAATCAATGTAATTAATTTCTACCTTTAAGTCTTGTTGTATTCCTCCATGAACAAGGGCTTCATTAAGAGACTTATATGCATCTACCAAATCTATATATTTACCAACCATGGCAACTTTCACTAAACCTTTGGGGTTTAAATCAGCCTGTATTACCCTTTCCCAATCAGATAGATCTGGTTTACTGCATTTAATATCTAACTTGTTAACTACAAGCTCATCAACAGACTGCTCACTAAGCTTTAAAGGAATCTTATAAATACTTTCTAAATCAGGCATAGAAATAACAGAAGCTTTGTCTACATTAGTAAAAAGAGCTATCTTCTCTTTTGCTTCTTCAGAAAGTTCTTGCTCTGACCTACAAATTAGAATATCTGGTTGAAGACCATGCGAAAGCATTTCTTTTACAGATCTTTGAGTAGGTTTTGTTTTTATTTCACCTGCTACAGAAATATAAGGAACAAGGGTTAAATGCATAAATAAAGTGCTTTTGGCACCTAACTTAATTTTCATCTGCCTTATTGCTTCTAAAAAAGGTTGTGACTCAATATCACCAACAGTTCCCCCTATTTCAACTATAGCTATATCCGCCTTACCAGCACCTTTTAGTATCCTTCTTATTATTTCATCAGTAATGTGGGGAATAACCTGGACTGTACCGCCTAAATAATCTCCTTTTCTTTCATTTTTAAGGACGGTTTCATAAATCTGACCTGTGGTAAAGTTATTCAACTTAGACATTTTTGTTTTAAGAAATCTTTCATAGTGCCCAAGATCTAGGTCAGTTTCTGACCCATCTTCAGTAACGAATACTTCTCCGTGTTGAAATGGGCTCATAGTACCGGGATCTAAATTAATATAAGGGTCTAATTTCATTATTGTTATAGATAAACCTCTACTTTCCAACACAGCTCCTAATGATGCAGAAGCTATGCCCTTGCCCAGCGAAGATACTACCCCTCCGGTAACAAAGATAAATCGAGTATGAGAATTGTCCATCTAATAAATACTTACAGAAAACAAAAAAAAATTCTGCGAGATGGCTCTACAGATTAACAAAAAGAGAAAAATTGAACAATATAAATTCTAATTTTCTTTTTCTTCGTAGTATTGAGGAGGGAAGCGATCTTCTCTTGCTAGATTTTCAAACCTTGTAACTGATTTACGAAAAGCTAGTTTAATTGTACCTGTCGGTCCGTTTCTCTGTTTTGCAATATTAACCTCTGCGATTCCCTGGCTCTCTAAATTATCTGGTTCATAATGTTCATGTCGATAAAGGAATGCTACTACATCCGCATCCTGCTCTATGGCTCCTGAATCTCGTAAGTCAGAAAGATGGGGTCTTTTGTCTGGCCTAGACTCAACTTGCCTATTAAGTTGAGATAGTGCAACCACAGGAAGGTTAAGTTCTTTTGCTAAAGCTTTAAGAGAACGACTGATTTCACTAATTTCTGCAACTCTATTATCACTCTTGCCATAGACTTGCATTAATTGAAGATAATCAACTACTATCATTGCAAGATCTTTACTTTCTCTTTTTACTCTTCTAGCTCTAGATCTTAGTTCTGGTGGAGTTAAAGCAGGTGTGTCATCCAATAAAATATTTTTACTGCTCAGAACAGATAAAGCTTTATCAATGCCTTCCCAGTCTTCTTCTTCTAACTGGCCTCTAAGTAATCTTTGAAGATCTATATTGGCTATACTTGAAATAAATCTTCTTACTACCTGTTCAGATGACATCTCCAAACTAAAAAGTAAAACAGTCTGGTTTGTTTGTCGAGCTACGTTTTCTGCAATATTAAAAGCAAAAGATGTTTTCCCAATTGAAGGTCTTCCAGCAACTATTATCAAATCAGAATTCTGAAAACCTAGGGTTATATCGTCGATGTCATCAAAACCTGTACTTACTCCCACTAAAGATGTTCCGCTTTCATTAGCTTCCTGAATATCAGCATATACTGGTCCAAGTATCTCTTTAATTACCTTAGGACCTTGGGAGCGTTTCATGTCATCTCTCAAGCTCAAGATTCTTTCTTCAGCATTATCAATAACAATATCGCTTTCACTAGAATCTGATTCCCTAGCTGTCTGAGAAATGTCTTCAGCAGTAGAAATTAATCTGCGTAAGTTTGATCTCTGTTTAATAATATCAGCATAACTTTCTATATTTGCTACACTTGGTGTTTCTTTTGCTAATTCTGTTAAATAATCTTTTCCTCCTTTTTGTTCTAGTTCTGAAAGGTCTCCATTTCCATCAATGGTTTCTTGAACAGTTATAACATCAACTGGCTTTCCAGAATCTTGTAGGTTCTTGATAGTTCTAAAAATAAGTTTGTGTTCTTTATGATGAAAATCTTCCTCTGAAACCTTTACTACCACCAAGTCCCATGCTTCATTCTTTAACATAATTCCGCCTAAAACAGCTTTCTCTGCTTCAGTCGAGTAAGGTAATGTTTTATGTTGAGAAGCTTCCTGAGCCATGAATATTTTTTTTGTTAAGCAAGAGGTTAATTCTCCCACTCAAAAGAAATTAAAACAACAAAAGATTGGAAACTATTCTTGACTTACAATTGATACAGAGACTGTCTCAATCACCTCAGGATGAAACTCTATATCTACTTGAAACTCACCCAGATCTTTTAAGGCACCTCCAGGCAGTCTTATCGCGCTTTTTTCTATTTCTACACCTTCTTTTAAAATAGCTTCAGCTATTTCTCTAGTTCCAACGGAACCGTATAGAGTTCCCTCTTCAGAAACAGTAACAGGAATTTCAATTTTTATTTTTACAGTCTTTTCTGCAATTTCTTTTGCTTTAGAGATCCTTTCTTCTTCAGCTTTATTTAATTCTTTTTTACGTTTTTCGTACTCTAGTTTATTTTCTTCATTTGCATAAATAGCTTTCCCTGAGGGAACCAAAAAATTTCTGGCATAACCTGATTTAACATTAACAAGATCCCCAGGATCTCCCAAATTTGTTACTTTTTCTAGGAGTATAAGTTCCATATCATTGATGTGAATCTGTATAAGGTAATAGAGCTAAATGACGTGCCCTTTTGACGGCTTTAGTTAGCTGTCTTTGGTACTTAGAGGATGTACCTGTCAATCTAGCAGGCATAATCTTTCCTGTTTCAGTTACAAATTCTTTTAGAAGCTTCACATCCTTATAATCTATCTCTTCAATGCCCAAAGAAGTAAATTTACAGAATTTCTTCCTAGCCTCTAAATTTCTAGGTCTTTTCTTAAAAGTATTTTTCTGTTTCCTTGGCATTATTAAGACTCCTTAGTCTTTTTATCTGTCTCTGATTTCTCTTCATTAACTTTCTCAGTAGATTCTTCGTCTTGTTCAGTAATTTCTTCTTCTTTTAAAGCTTCTTTGTCTGTTTTAGCATCTTCTTCTTTTAAAGCTTCTTTGTCTGTTTTAGGATCTTCTTCTTTTTTCTTTTCTATCTGTTTATCCTCCTGTAATACATTATCTTTTGCTTTAACAGATGCAGGAGAAGCCTTAGTACTCTTTTTTAAATCTGTTGAATCTGAAAAAGGGTCTTCTTCTTCCTGGTCAGTTTGGGAAGAAAGTGCAGAAACTTCTTTATAAGCTTTATTCGTAGATAAAACTAACTCTCTAATTATTGAATCATTAAAGTTGAAGAAGTTTTTTATCTCTTCAAGCGCTTCTTTATTACACTCTATATTCAATAAGCCATAAGAAGCTTTAAATTGATCTTGTATGGGATAAGAAAGCTTCTTACTACCTATATTCTCCAGCCTATGAACTTTCCCTCCTGAGCCTTCAACTATAGAAGAGAATTTATCAAGTATAGATTGAGTTTGATCTGATTGATCTGGGTGGACTAAAAAGACTATTTCATAATGCCTCATAACTTCCTTATGGTTTGTAAGCTCTCAAGTCTACTTGTAGAGCAAGGACAAGAAGACGCATTCTATTTGAGCTCAATCTTCATGACAAGCTAATTTAAGAATCTTTACAATCAGTTGATTAAAGGTGATACCCTCCAATGCAGCTGATTTCGGAACTAAACTGCTTCTTGTTAATCCTGGTACAGTATTTAATTCTATTAACTGGAAATTACCTTCCAAATCCTGAATTAAATCAACCCTACCCCAACCTTTACACCCTATAGAAGAAAAGGCATGCCAAGCAAAATTTTTTAATTCATCTTTTTTTTCTAAAGACAATTCTGTTTGAAAGTATTTGGTGTCCTGACTGATATACTTAGCTTGATAGTCATAAAATTCATTCTTTGGATTTATAGATATAGGAGTTAGAGGTTTCTGGCCTAAAATTGGTACAGTTATTTCAATTCCATCTACGTAAGCTTCAGTAATGATATTATTCTCATAATTTGCTGCTTCTTTCATGGCTTCCTCCAAGGTGCCTTGTCCTGGTTTTACTATACTCACTCCTAAACTGGAACCATGAGAAATCGGTTTAACCACAAAAGATTTATCTAAAGAAGTGATGTCATTTTCCCCAGAAACATATGGTGTCATCTTCATGTTAGGTGATCCTACATTTTTTATTTCTACAAAATCTGGGGTTGGTAAGGAAAGGTCTCGCCAAATTTTTTTTGTTTCAGCTTTATTCATAGATATTCTGCATGCTTCGACTTCGCTACCTGTAAAGTTTATCTCTCTTCTTTTTAAGAGATCTTGTATAAAACCATCTTCGCCACCCTTCCCATGTAATGCTATAAATGCAATATCAATGTTTTTAATTCTCTTTTCTGCATCTTCCTCTGACTGTAGATCTAAGATTAAGGGATCAAAACCCATTTCCTTGAGAGCGTCACCTACAGCTTTTCCAGAAATTAGCGATATATCTCTTTCTGAAGACCAACCACCCATAAGTACAGCGATTTTCCTACCTTCTAAAAAACTCTGCTCTATATTCTCATTCATGTGTTGAATTTCTTATATAGAGTTTTAGATAGTGAAGAAATATCTCCTGCACCTTGAGTTAATAAGACACTTTTTTGGGAAGATAATGAGTCTTCGAGTGTTGTTAAAGTCTCTTCTAGATTTTTTGGTAAATGTATGGGTATAGAAGTTTGATTTCGCAATGACTTAGCTAAACTTTTACTGGTGTACCCTCTAATCTTCTTCTCTCCTGCGGCATAAATATCCAAAATTAATAATTCATCAACAAGTTTTAAAGTTTTAATAAACTCATCAAAAAGATCTTTTGTTCTAGAATATCGATGTGGTTGAAAGATCATAATTAGCCTATCGCCTGGACAAGATTCCCTAATAGCTTCAATGGTAGACCTTATTTCTGTGGGATGATGTCCATAATCATCTACCATTAAAAAGGATGAATCCGTTCTTTTTACTAAACCAAGAAGCTCCATTCTCCTCCCTATACCTTTAAAAGCATCTAGAGCTGATTGAATGACCTCTATTTTCACTCCTTCCTCCAAAGCTAAGACTGCTGCAGCCACAGCATTCAAAGCATTATGCTTACCAACCATATTTAACTTAACTTCAAAAACAAGCTCCTTCCCTCTGGATACAAGAAATTCACTTCGAAATCCATTAGGAAGATAATTATTTATAACAAAATCATTATCTTTATTGAAACCATATGTAATAACTTTTCTTGAAAATCTGGGAATTAGTTCTTTTATTGTGGGGTCATCACCACAAGCTACTAGAAAACCATCAAAAGGTATTTTCTTTGCAAAATCTATAAAAGCTTTCTTTAAGTTAGAATATTTATTTCCATAATTAGAAAGGTGATCATTCTCAATGTTCGTTATGATAGATAAAGAAGGTTGTAACTTTAAAAATGACCCATCGCTCTCATCAGCTTCTGCAACTAAATACTCACCTTTTCCTAATTTTGCATTAGTTGAAAATTTATTCAATATTCCACCTACTATAAAAGTAGGATCAAATTTAGCTTCGGTGAGAATTGAAGCCAGCATACTAGTTGTAGTGGTTTTTCCATGAGTTCCTGCAACAGCTATTCCTTTCTTCATATTCATTAAACTAGATAACATTTCAGCCCTTGAGAGAATTGGAATACCTTTTTCTTTTGCTTCTAAAATTTCTTTATTTGAACTATCTACGGCACTAGAAATAACTAATAATTCGGTACCTTTTAAATTTTTTCTATTATGACTGAGCTGAATATCCGCCCCTATAGATTGTAATCTTTGGATAACTTTTGAATCTTGAATATCAGAGCCAGTTACTTTATATCCAAGATTAATTAAAACTTCTGCAATGCCACTCATCCCACTCCCACCTATCCCTGTAAAGTGAATATTTTTTATTTTCTTATTTGAAATATTCATCGATTATTCTGAGGATTTCTTTAGAAGACTCAGGTAAAGATATTCTTGAACAAGATTTTGACATCATTTCTAAATGTTTTTTGTCTATAGATAACTTTTCTAGAAAAGAAGTTAAGGAGCTGATACTTTTATTAGAGGATTCTAATACTTCAGCAGCTCCATTTTTTTTTAAAAATTGTGCGTTATAAAATTGATGGTTATCAATTGCCCAAGGCAGAGGAAAAAGAATGGATGGTTTCCTCATTATACATACTTCAGCAATTGTCATAGCTCCTGCTCTTGATATAACTAAATCACTATTTTTATAAGCCTTAGCCATGTCTTTAATAAATATTTTAAGTTCAAATTCAATTCCTAAAGCCCTATACTTTCTTTGGATTCTGTCTGAATCACCTTCTCCAGTTTGATGTAAAACTTTCCATGCATTTTTGTCTTTAATCTTACCTAGAGATTCCATTACTATCTCATTAAGTTGTGTTGAGCCCTGACTACCACCTAGAACTAATAGATTTAATCTTTTACCTTTTGTACTGGAGGATTTATTCCTATCAGCTAGCTTAACTATTTCTTCCCTAATAGGATTTCCAACATACTTAACACCTTTCTTTCCAAATGAACCCTCAAAGCCTTCAAAAATAATAGTAGATAATTTAGATAATATTTTATTAGAAGTACCTGGAATGCTATTTTGTTCATGAATAAATAAAGGAACCCTTAAACAAAAAGCAGCTATTCCTGGGGCTAAGCTTATAAAACTACCTGAAGAAAAAATAAATTTAGGTTTTATCTTATAAATTATTAAAAGAGATGAAAAAAAAGATTGAATTAAATATAAGATTGAGAAAAGCTTGTGAAATATTCCCTTTCCTCTAAAAGGCAGTGCTTTGGTAGTTAAAAAATTAAAACCTTCTTTCTCGCTTACCTCTTTTTCTAAAGAATTATCTCTTCCCAACCAAGCGATATTTAAGTCTCTCTTGCTAAACTCTTTTGCAACAGCCAAAGCGGGGAAAATATGACCCCCAGTACCTCCCGCTACTATTAATATTGTCATTCAAGAACCCTTCTAGTGATATTAGCTCTTGGCATAGCTAATTTAGTCTCATAGTCTAATCTCAAAATTAGGCCCACTAGAGCACACATTACTAGAAGATGCGTACCTCCATAGCTTATAAAAGGTAAAGTTAATCCTTTAGTTGGGAGAAGCCCACTAACCACACCTACATTTATAAAAGTATGTAGACCTATCAAAATAGAAACTCCAAATCCTACAAAAAAACAGAAATAGAGGTTTCTAGATAAGGCCCTCCTAGCAAGATAAAAAGACCTGAAACATAAACCAAATAAGAGACTTAATATCAAAATCCCAGTTAGTAAACCCACTTCTTCTATGATAACTGCGAAAATAAAATCTGTATGAGCATCTGGTAAATAATTCATTTTAGTGATGCCCTCCCCTATTCCCACTCCAAACCAATCTCCTCTTGCAATAGACATTAAGGAAAGGGTTAGCTGATAGCCAGATCCATAAGGGTCGTCCCAGGGGTTCATAAAAGACATTATTCTTTGCCATCTCCAAGGTACAAAATAAATCAATGATAACGCTCCCATAAACCCTACCCCTACAACAATTAAGAATTGTCTTAATTGAACTCCAGCTACAAAAAGTATCCCTAAGACTGTTCCAAAAATAACCGCAGAAGTTCCTAGATCCGGCTGAAGAAGGATCAAAGAAACAACAAGAATTACTAAAAATGATGGTTTAAAAAAAGCGAACCAATGAGACTGGATATCTCTAAGGCTTCTTACACAATAACCAGAAGTATAGATAATGGCTATGAATTTCATTATCTCAGATGGCTGCAGGCTATAACCATAGATCCTTATCCAGCGATTAGCTCCATTAGCTTCGTATCCTATTCCAGGAATAAATACCAGAAGCAAGGAAAGAATTCCTAGTCCTAATAACCACTTGTCTATTTTCTCCCAAAAAAGCATGGGGATACTTACAACACATAAAAGAATAATTAGACCTAAGAAAAGATTTACAAGCTGTTTGTTAAAAAGATAAAGAGGATTTCCTGATAATGAATCAGCAAAAGCAACAGAGGCACTAGCGACCGAAATGAGACCTATAGCTGATAAAGAGAAAAAAAAGAAGAGTGTTAATAAATCTATTTTTTTATAATCAATTAAATTAGTTAATTTATCCACTAAACCAAATACCATTTAACTAAAATTAACAAGTTTTTTAAACAAGTTACCTCTCTCTTTATAGTTTTGGAACATATCTGTACTTGCACAACCAGGGGAAAGTAATAAAACATCTCCCTCAGTGTAGGTGCCTAAAGCTCTTTTTACCGCTTCTTCTAAACTAGGAACTTCTTCAGTTATAGTGATTTTGGAAAGCGTTTTTTGAATATACTCAGAGTCTTTCCCAATTATAAAAGATCTTTTCAGACACTCTTTCGGTGCATCCAAAAATTCCTTTATATCCTGGTTTTTTGAGTCGCCACCACATATTAGCAGTACTTTATTGGATCCAAATTCTTTTTTGGCTGATTCAAGTGCTCTTATAGTAGAAGAAATATTAGTTGCCTTAGAATCATTAATGAAGGTAAGTCCTGCTTTAGATCCCAATATTTCATACCTATGGGGTAATCTTTTAAAATCTTTTAAAATCTCAAGACAATTTTCATATTCTTTTTTAGACAGATAACTCTCATTTTGATTAATTTCACCTAAAACTACTTTTAATGATTGATATATAGCTATTGATGCGTTGACGTTAGAGATTTCATAATCAGGCAACTTAGTTTGTTCTAAATTGAATAATGATTTTTCATAATTTTTATAAAGGTCATCGAAATTTAAGAAATGATTTTCTTTATTTTGAACTGGAACTAACGCTTTATCCCCTATCAGACCTATTTCGGTATTAAGAAAGATTTTTTGTTTTATCTTTTGATATTTTTCTAATGATTTATGTCTATCAAGATGGTCCTGTGCGATATTTAAGAGAACAGCAATATTAGAAGAAATATCTGTACTTAGCTCTAACTGGAAACTAGAAATTTCTATCAAAGCAATGTCATAATCCTCTCCTAAATGATCCAAAACTGGTTTTCCTATATTCCCCATTGAAACAACTTTGTTTAAACCATAAATATTTTGTAATAGCATTTCAGTCATTGAAACGACTGTGGTTTTACCATTTGTACCTGTAACTAATATAACTTTAGAATTATTTTCTTTTAAGAAAATATCTATATCTGTCTGAACTATCTTTTCTTGAGATCTTGCCTCTTCAAGAACAGGATTATTATAGGAAATGCCTGGACTCACTAATACTCTCTCAACCTCAGAAACAATAGATTTATCAAAGGAGCCCAAAAGCAATCTATTGTCTAAGCTTTCTTTTATTACTTCTTGTAGACCGGGAGGTTCTTTTCTGGAATCCATTATTAAGAAAGGTTGCTTATTTTTTCTGAGATACCTAGCTAGAGAAATCCCCGTAGATCCTAAACCAAGTACAAGATTCAATTAAAGATCCTTAAAAAAATACACTATCGTAATTTAAGCATAACTAGACCTAATAAGACTAACATAAATGTTAATATCCAGAATCTTACTATTACCCTGGGTTCAGGCCATCCCTTCAGTTCATAATGATGGTGCAAAGGTGCCATTTTGAATACTCTTTTACCTGTTATTTTAAAAGAAAGAACTTGTAAAATTACTGAGATTGCTTCTATCACAAAAATCCCTCCCATAATCAAAAGGACATATTCGTGTCTGATTATAACTGCTACCAGTCCTAAAGCTGCTCCCAAGGCTAATGAGCCAACATCTCCCATAAAAACTTGAGCGGGGTAAGTGTTATACCATAAGAATCCGATTCCTGAGCCTATAAGAGCTCCACAAAAAACTATCATCTCTCCTGTTCCTGGTAAAAATGGGATGTTTAGATACTCAGAATATATTGTATTACCAGCTGCATAACCAATTAAACCAAGACCAGCCGCTACCATAACGCAAGGTAGAATTGCTAAACCATCTAGACCATCAGTTAAATTCACGGAATTGCTAGCAGAGATAATGACAATATAAGATAGGAAAATATACCCAAACCCTAAAGGAATAGATATATTTTTAAAAAAAGGAACTATTAAACTAGTCTCTTCTATCCTTGAAGAAGTATAGAATAAAAAAGAAACTGCTATAAGAGTAATTATACTCTGCCAAAATATCTTACTTGGAGCTGAAAGTCCTTTACTAGAATTAAACCTAATCTTTAGTAGATCATCAACCCAACCTAAAAGACCAAAAAACATAGTTACAAAAATGGCCACCCATAAATACTTATTTTGTAAATCTCCCCACATCAAAGTACTTAAAAAAATAGAAGCAAGAATTAATGTACCTCCCATTGTGGGTGTCCCTACTTTTTCTAAATGAGTTGAGGGACCTTCCTGTCTAACTACTTGACCGACTTGAATAGAATGCATTTTGTTAATGAAGATAGGACCCAGAGTTAAAGAAATCAGTAAAGCTGTCAAAGCTGCAAAGATTGCTCTAAACGATAAATATTCAAAAACTCTTAACGGTCCAAATGAGTCAGAGAAAAAATTAAATAATTCTAGAAACATATTTATAGCTTAAGTTTGTCGACTATATACTCCATTGAAGCAGACCTAGAACCTTTTACCATTATTACTGAATCTTTACCAATTTTTTCTCTTAAATAATCTAATAACTTATCTTTTGAATCAAATAACTTAGATTTGTGGTTATCTTTTTTTTGGCTTTCCTTCCAAAGCTCTCCTACACATAGAAACTCATCTACTCTTTCTTCTGAATATTTACAGACCTCTTGATGATATAACTTTTCTTCAAATCCAAGTTCTGACATCTCTCCTGCAACAAAAATTCTTTTTTTTCCTTTTATATCACCTAAAAGGTCTAAAGATTTCTTCATTGATTCTGGGTTCGCATTATAGGAATCATCTATTAATAAAGATCCTTTATGCAGTTTGTGGACAGAAAGTCGCCTAGAAGGAAATTCAACTCTTTTCAAACTTTTGTTCAATTCTTTTAAGTCCAGATTTAAAGCTAAAGCTACAGCAAAAGCAGCTGTGGCATTTAGAGCATTATGAATGCCAACAGTTCCTAATTTACACTGGAAGTCTTTACCATTAGCCTTGATTTCAAAGGTTGTTAAGTTTTTATAAA
This sequence comes from uncultured Gammaproteobacteria bacterium, assembly GCA_913045055.1. Taxonomy (GTDB): domain Bacteria; phylum Pseudomonadota; class Gammaproteobacteria; order Magnimaribacterales; family Magnimaribacteraceae; genus CAJWPI01. The sequence continues at coordinate 20,665 of CAJWPI010000017.1, forward strand.
TATCCATTTCTATAATATCAAGAGAAACATCAGCCTCTTGGCTCATTCCAAAACTTATTAAATTAGAAGAATTGTTTCTTTCCTTCCATTGTTCAAAAAAAACAGAGTCTCTAGGTAAAACTGCTACCCCGGTAGTAGCTAAATTCTCTAAGAGAGCTCCCTTTTCTTCTGCTATTTTATTAACGGACCCTAGACCTTCTAGATGGGAAGGAGCTACATTGGTAATTAAGCCTATATCTGGTTTAACAATGTTTGCTAACTTATTGATCTCTCCAGGTGAACTTGTACCTAGCTCTATAACTGAAAAAATATTGTTCTTGTCTAGGCAAGATAACGTCAAAGGAACGCCTATTTGATTGTTCTTATTACCTTCTGTTCTATGGCAAGGACCTAAGGAAGATAACAGGGAATAGATAATTTCTTTAGTAGTAGTTTTACCATTACTTCCAGTAAGACATATCATCTTCCCCTTGAATTTTTTCCTTCTGTAATTAGCTAGCTTATCTAAAAATTTATAAGAATCTTCAACAAGAATATATGGTTTCTTTGTATTTATTTTCTTCTCAACTACAAAACAACTGGCACCTCTTGAATCTGCTTCCTTTATATAATTGTGACCATCATTTTTTGGACCCTTTAGCGCTAGAAATAAATCACCTGGCTGTAGAGACCTAGAATCAATACTTACTTTTCCAAGTTTCAGATCTTTAATACTTCCAAAGACTTTCCCATAATTAATATTTAAAATATTTTGGATTCCTAAATTATTAACCATAGTTTCATTCATCTAAAAAAGACCTAACAACTTCTGAATCGCTAAAAGCAAACTTTTTTCTCTTAATAATCTGTTGTTTCTCATGACCTTTACCTGCAACTAATAATATATTCTCTTCTGAAGATTGAATTATTTCTTTCAGGCTTTCTTCTATTGCAACCTTTCTGTTTTTGATTACTTTTACATTCTTAGGTTCCTTAAAACCTCTAAGGATCTCTCTAATGATTTTATCTTCATCTTCATTTCTTGGGTTGTCATTAGTTATTATTACCCTATCAGAGAGAGATTCAGCAATATTTCCCATAACCGGTCTTTTTAAAGAATCTCTTTCTCCCCCACAACCAAATACACAAAAAACCTTCCCACTATAAGTCTCTCTTATTTCCTCCAAACTGCAAGAAAGCGCTTCTGGTGTGTGTGCAAAATCTATAAAGCATGAACTCTTATTGTTTATCTTGATTTGTTCCATCCTTCCTTGGGGTAGTTTTATATTCTCAGAAGCTTGACATAACTCCTTAATATCAAAACCCTGAGAAAGAAAATTAACTATGGCACATACAATATTTAAGGCTAGATACTTTGAAATAGTTTTTAATTTAAATGTTCCTGAACCAAAAGGAGTCTTTATAGAAACATTTAAACCTTCAGATATTCTTTTAAACTTAACACTAATATCTGCATGTTTATTAGATGAAATGCCATAAACTTCATCTGAGAAAGATTTTATTTCTTTATACAACTTCTTACCAAATTGGTTATCTATATTTAATATTACTTTTTTTGGCTGAAAATCGATAAAAAGAGTCTTTTTAGCTAATTCATAGTTCTTCTTTGATTTATGAAAGTCTAAATGGTCTAAAGAAAAGCTTGTAAGAATTGCAGTTTCTACAGAAGTGCCTGCAATCCTAGATTGACTTAAGCCATGGGAAGAAACTTCTAACGCTGAAAACTTAATACCTTTCTCTACCATATCAGCAAAAGTTTTTTGAATAAAAATACTGTCAGGAGTTGTTAGTTTTGAGTCTTCTGATTTCTCTTTACCATCTACAGATACCCCAATAGTACTTATATAGCCGCAAGGAAGACCCATATAAGAAGACAATTGTGAAATTGCTTCAACACATGATGTTTTTCCATTTGTGCCAGTAACACAAAATACTTTCAACTTCTTAGACGGATTTTCATAATATCTAGAAGCTATAATCCCTAAATAATCTCTTAAATTAGAAAAATAGATTACATTCTTATTCTCAAATTTTTTTTGGTCAGAAAGAATTAAGGAAGCCCCTTTTTGGAATGCTTCTCCAATAAAATTATTTCCATTCCACCGTGTTCCCTTAATAGCAAAGAAAATACTTTTATCTAAAATATTTCTGCTATCTGAACTAATACTAGAAATTTCTAGATTGCTTTGATCCTTATCTAATCTAACTTCTTTAAGAAGTTCACCAGCAATATAACTCTTTCTATTAGCTTGCATATTATTAAGAACCCATTTCCAGAACGTTCAGAGTCTGAGTAACTACTTTAGAAAATACTGGAGCAGCATCTAACCCACCTGAGTGATCCTCTCCCTCTAATCCATGTAAGACTACAACTGCAAGAATTTTAGGTCTGAAAGCTGGCGTAAAACCGGCAAAAGTAGCTGTATATATATTTTTCTCTCTAAATTCTTGCAATGCTGTACCTGTCTTCCCAGCAACCAAGACACCTTCCACTTTAGCTCTTCTAGCTGTGCCATTCTTTGAATGCACTGCTTGGACAAGCATCTTTGTAATTTCTCTTGTTGTATTATTACTTAAAACTCTTATCTCTTCATCCAAGCTTTCTACTTGTTCATCTAAAAATAAGTTCAATTCTTTAAAAAGACCTTCATTTGTAAAAACTAAATAGGCCTGTGCTATTTGCAAAGCTGTAACTGACAGTCCATACCCATAACAAGCACTAACCTTATCCCTAAGTTTTAATTCTGATTCAAGAGGAAGAAACCCTTCTCTTGAAGGTATTAATACACTATTAGGATATTTACCTAAACCAAAATTGGAAAAATTCTTCATAAGAAGACCACTATCTTGATTTGTACAAAGTTTGATCATTCCTACATTGCTAGAGTTTGAGATTATTTCTGATGGATTGATCACGCCATAATTTTTAAAATCATTTGTTCTATAACCTCCTATTTCAATCCACCCAGGATTAGTATCTACTTTTAAGGAACTATTTATCTTCCCTGATTTTAGAATAGCCGACATGGCAAGTGGTTTAATAACTGAACCAGGCTCAAAACTATCTATTGTTGCTCTATTTCTAAATATAGATACATCAGTAACATTCTTTCTATTAGACGGATTAAAAGAAGGAAAGTTTGTTAAAGCAAGTATATCTGCTGAAGTTGTGTCAATTATTAGTACTGATCCAGATGAAGCACCACTTTTATTTACTGCTCTTTTTAGTTCTTCGTAGGCAATGGATTGGAGTCTTACATCTATAGTAAGTTTAACTGTTTCTCCATCTTTAGCTTCTGTCCTTATTCTTCCTGTTTCACCTCTAATAAATTTACCTGGTAATCCTTTTAATTTTTCATTTAATACTAGCTCCACTCCTTGTAACCCTCTTCTATCAGTATCTGTCATTCCAACAACATGCGCACTTATATTCTTTTGAGGATAACTTCTCCTTAAATTCTCCTGAAAATATATTCCCTTCTTAACTATTTCGTTTACTTCTTCTTGTTCTTTAGAAGAAATATGTTTCTTCAATTCAATATATCCTTTCTTATTGTCAATCTTTGCTTTGAGAGAATTTTTATCTAGATTTAAAACTCTAGACAAACCTTCTACAACTTTGTCCTCAGATTGAAATTCTGAAAGATCAAGACCAACTGTATAACTACGAACATCAAAAGCTAAAACTTTATCATTTCTATCAAGAATACTTCCTCTTGTTGCCATTAATGGCCTTTCAGAAATAAATCTTGAATTAGATTCATTATCTAAGAATTCATTTTGATAAAACTTGATAAATAGGAGTCTTACTATGAGTAGCAAAAAAATAATTAAAAAAAGGAAGGAAATAAAAAGAGCTCTTCCAGAGAATATACTTATTCTAGAAGTGACCATAGTAAAAAGTCTTTCAGTCTAGCTGTGTCCTCACAAAAGAAGGTATATCAAGATATTTATTTTCTTCTTCTAAGTCTGTTTCTTCTTTAGTTTTTTCTTGTTTCTCTGAACTGACCTTAGGTGGGTTTTCAAGATACTCTCGAGATGCTGTACTAAGAGGCAATGACTTCTTGTCATTTAAAGAAGTTATTTTTTTATTTATTGGACTATGTGATTTTCTAGAAGCCCCTAAGCCTGTAGCAATAACGGTCACTATGAGGTCATTGGAAGCTTTATCATCTATAACATTTCCGCAAACAATTATTGCATCATTAGAGGCAAAATTCTTTATTGATTCCTGTACAGCCTCGAGTTCACCTAAAGTAATATCTGGACCTGAAGTTATGTTCACCAATACTCCTTTGGCATCTTGTAAACTAATATCTTCTAGTAACTTACTTGAAACTGCTTGTTCTGAGGCTTGTCTTGCTCTATCTGGACCAGATCCTGTACCGGTTCCCATCATGGCTGTTCCTTTTTCAGACATTACTGTTCTTACATCAGCAAAATCTACATTAATCATCCCAGGTTGCATAATTATGTCTGATATTCCTCTTACCGCCCCTGAGAGAACATCATTAGCTTGTTTAAATGCATCCAACATGCTGCAATCTTGACCAAGAACATCTAGAAGTTTCTGATTAGGTATAGTAATTAGAGAATCAACTTCTTCAACTAATTCTTTTACTCCTGCCTTGGCAATCTCCATGCGCTTTTCACCTTCTAATTCAAATGGTTTGGTTACAACAGCTACTGTAAGCACATTAAGTTCTTTAGCTACTTGTGCAAATATTGGAGCTGCACCAGTTCCAGTGCCCCCACCCATACCTGCTGTTATAAATACCATATCAGCGCCTTTAATCAGTTCTCTAATTCTATCTCTGTCCTCAAGAGCTGCTTCTCGTCCCTTTTCTGGTATAGAGCCAGCACCCAAGCCTTGGGTAATATTCTCTCCCAGTATAAGTTTTGTAGAACCCTGTATCTTATCTAAAGCTTGTCTGTCTGTATTTGCACAAATGAAATGTGCTCCATCTATACCACCCTGTAACATATGATCAACTGCATTTCCTCCAGCACCTCCTACACCTAAAACTTTTATTACAGCTGCGCCCTTTGATTCTTCTACTATCTCCCATTTACTCATATTTCTCTCCTTAGCGTAATTTACAAATTACCGCCTAACCATCTTGAAATTCTATTTAAAATACTCCTATCTCTAGTAATATAATTTAGGTGATCTTCTTGCAATTTCTTATGCCCATAAAGTAACAGTCCTGAAGAAGTTGCATAGATAGGATTTCTAATAATCTCTTCAAAACCTACAATCGATTGAGGGGAACCTAATCTAACTGGAGAATGAAAAACCTCTTCCGCAAGCTCTGTAGCACCTTCAACTTTAGAAGCTCCTCCAGTAAGAACAACCCCTGCTGGGATTAAAGATTCGAATCCACTTAAATTAAGTTTTTGCTGAGCCATACTAAAGATTTCTACATATCTTCTCTCTAAAACATCTGCTAATACTTGTCTTGAAAGCTCTCTTTCAGGCCTTCCTCCCATTCCTGGTACCATCATTAATTCATCACTTTTAGTGAGAGCACTTACAGCACAACCATACTGTTGTTTTATGTCCTCGGCTTGAGAAGGGGGGGTTCTTAAAGCTTCTGCGATATCATTTGTAACATGGTCACCAGCTATAGGAATAACATCTGTGAATGATATTGAGCCATCAGTAAACACTGCTATATCAGTTGTACCTCCACCTATATCAATTAAACAAACCCCGAGATCTCTTTCGTCTTTTGTTAGAACTGAATAACTAGATGCTAACTGTTCTAAAACAAAAGCTTCGACATCTAAACCACAGGCACTAACACACTTATGAATATTCTGAGAAGCATTGTTACTACAGGTGACAAGATGTACCTTAGCTTCTAATCTAGAGCCTGCCATACCAAGTGGTTCTTTTATACCGTCTTGTTTATCAATAATGTAGTCTCTAGGTAATACATGTAGCAATCTCTGGTCAGCGGGAATAGCCATAGCCTGTGCGGTTTCAATTACTCTATCAACGTCAGCATACTTAACATCTCCATCTCTAATTGGAACAACTCCTTCAGAATTTAACCCTTGAATATGACTTCCTGAAATTCCCACGTAGCAAGAACTTATATGACAGCCCGCCATTGATTCAGCTTCAGAAATAGATTTTTTTATTGCAGTAGTAGTAGAGTCTATATCAACGACAACACCGTTTCTCAATCCCTTTGAAGGATGAATTCCTAGACCAATTATTTCTATAGAATTATCTGAAGTAACTTCAGCTACAACTACAACTACCTTAGAAGTGCCTATATCTAAACCTACTAACATTTCGTTTTGATTAACATTACTCATACCTTCTCCTTATTACCAAAAGCAATAGCAACTCCATTCTTATACCTCATGTCAATTGTTCTGATATTATGTAGACTTCCTGAGAGCAGCTCGAACGAGATAAAATCCTCGAGACGTTTGAGCTGCTCCCGGAAATCTTTTTGATCAAAAACTATCTTTAATCCGGATTGTGTAGAAGCTTCTGCATAACCTTGTTGGGTTTTAACGTTAACAAGGTATTCATTAAATCTATTTAACTGATGCTGAAGAAGTCTGGAATCGTTAAATAATTTTAGTAAATCTTGCTGATTGGCTTCTAGTATTATGAGATCTAAATTTATACCTGTTTTCTCTGGTGAAATAATATGACCTGATTGAGTCAAAAAACCTTTATCTTTTATCTTAGCAAGTGGTTTATGTTCCTGGATTGTTACTTCTATTTTGTCTGGCCACTGAATTCTTGATTCTAATTCATATACCCAAGTATTTTTATAAATTGAAGGTTCATGGTTGACATTAAATCTGCTGTTAAAAAGAGTATTTGTAATATCTTTTAATAGTATTTCCTCATTGGATATTGCCTTGTGATTAAATACCAGCGCAATTTTCTTTTTATCTATAGAAGGAAGATAATTGTCTTTTGTACACCCCAATAAAAAAAGACTAAATAAGAGAAGAAATAGCTGAGTTTTCATTATGTTTTTTTCTCTGAAAGTATAAGAATTTTTTCTGATTTAGTAGGTATACGCATATTTAATTTTTCTTTAGCTACTGTGAGGATGTTTGTTTGGTTCTTGTAATAACTAATATCTTCTATCAAAATATTGGAGTGAAAAGAAAGCTCCTCAATGCTTGTGACTAGACTGTATACTTTTGCGTTCGAAGTTCTAAATTCATAGATTTGTTTTATTAGAAAAACACTGCTTACAACTATGGAGAGAACAAGTGTTGAAAGAGTGATGGCTTTTTTTGAATCTTTCATTTCACACCACCTTTTCAGCAACCCTCAAAATTGCACTTCTACTTCTTGGATTTCTTTTAATTTCTTGAAAAGAAGGTTTTAGAGGCTTTCTTCCAATCAAGCTAAATTTACTTTCCCCATGATTACCCTCCTTGCCTTGAATAAATCTTTTTACAATCCTGTCTTCAATTGAATGGAAACTGATAACTACTAATCTGCCACCCAACTTAAGCACTTTTCCAGCATCATCAAGTACTTTACTCAACTCTTTTAACTCTTGATTAACCCTCATTCTAATTGCCCGAAATACGTTGGTAGCTGGATGTTTCCTTGACCTGCTAGTTTTACATGAAAGAATTATTTCTACTAAGTCTTTAGTTGAAGATATCGGTTTTATTTTTCTTGATTTACTTATAGCATCAGTAATTTTTTTATAAGATCTTTCTTGCCCAAGATGTTTTAGAACTTCTTCTATCTCTTGCTTAGAACTCTCATTTATCCAATCTTTTGCTGTTAAACCTTCATCTTGATCTATTCGCATATCCAAAGGTCCATTTTTTCTAAAACTGAAACCCCTGTTTGAATCATCTAATTGTGAAGAAGAGATCCCTAAATCAACAAGAATCCCATCTATACTGTCCTTTTCTAACAACATAGAAAGATTACTAAAATTTGATTTTATAATCTTAAACCTCTCATCTGAAGCAGCAAAATCTTTTCCGATATTTACTGACTCGATATCTTTATCCAAAGCAATTAGACTTCCGGCACTGTCTATGTTTTTTAAAATATTTATTGAATGTCCACCATTTCCAAAAGTGCAATCGACGTAGTGCCCGCTTAAATCAACTATTAGATTGTTGACTACTTCTCTTACCATAACTGCTTCATGCACTATCTTATTTCTTTAAAAAGGAACTTCTTCAAGATAATTAGGTAAATCAGTTAAAAGCACTTCACCCTCTATATCTTTTCCTGCTTGTTTTTGCTTCCAATTTTTTATATTCCATATCTCAAACTTGGAACCCATACCTATTAGGGCAACCTTTTCTTTTGGTTTTAATCCGGCAACTTCTCTCAATATTGGTGGTATTAATAAAATCATCCTCTCTGATACTTCAAACTCTGTTACTGAAGCATTTCCCAGAATTGTCCATTGCATTGAACGAGTTTTTGGATTGAGACCACCTAAGTTCTCGAATTTGGATGATACCTCTTTCCATTTTCTTCCTGGATAAATCATTAAAGCTGGATATTGTGGGTCTCTTGTTATTACAAGAATGCCTTCGCAAATATCCCTTAAGACCTCCCTGTATTTTGCAGGAATAGCCACTCTCCCCTTTGAATCTAAGGTAAGAATGCTTGATCCATAAATCCCTAAAGTCACAATTAATGCCTCTCAATAAACTCATTAAACCAGTTAAAAAGTGTTACATTTCAGTACACTTTCTCACACTTTTACACACTTTATTGATAAATACTATTGTTTGTCAACCTTTCATTGCACTTTTTCACCATTAGTGAAGAGACTTATAATTTAAAAAAAGAGAGTTATCTTTTTTATACAGATAAAGAGGGGTGAGCTGACCTATAAGCCGGGTTCTGTCGAGGATAACCATTCATCTAGATCTTATGTCGCCATAAGATTCAAGCAACCTACCCAGATTCAGTGTGGGCACACTATTGAACCTCTATTTGGTCTTGCTCCAGATGGGGTTTGCAATGCCATGAACTGTTGCCAGTCATGCGGTAAGCTCTTACCTTACCTTTTCACCCTTACCTTTTAAGGCGGTATACTTTCTGCTGCACTTTCCGTAGGTTCACACCCCCCAGGAATTACCTGGCATCTTGCCCATGGAGCCCGGACTTTCCTCTCTATGAATAGAGCAGTTATCCAGTCAGCTCTTAATAATTATATACTAAGAAAGAAATAGTTATAGAATCAGTCTATTATCTGCTTGTAGATTAAGTTTTTTTTGATTCCTAAGATTTCTGACCCTATAGATAAAGCTTGATTGTTAGGCAACTTTTCCATCAAAATCTGAAGTACCCTCTTATCTTCTTTAGACATATATTTATCTTGTGAATTTTTTTTTCTTCCCTGAAAAATTACAACAAACTCACCTTTTAAATGATTTTGTGAGGTTCTAAGTTTATTTAATACATCTTTTGGTATACCTCTATAGAAAGATTCATGAAGTTTAGTTATTTCTCTACCAAGAAAGATGGATCTTTCTGAACCCATATTAATAAAATCTTCTAAAAGTCCTTCAATTCTTTTACCAGATTCAAAAATAATAGAACTATAAGGAGAGTTTTCAATATCTTTAAGAAACAAGTTTCTTGATTTTCCTTTCCTGGGAGGAAACCCAAGAAAGGTAAATCGATCAACAGGAAGATTGCAAACTGAAACAGACGAAGTAAGTGCAGAAGCTCCAGGTATAGGAGAGATCTTAATATCTAACTTTGAAGCTTCTTTGATAAGAAGAAAACCTGGATCAGAAATTAATGGTGTACCAGCATCACTAATTAAACCTACATCCTTACCTTCTCTTAGTTTGTCTATAAAAAGAGTTAATTTAGTTCTTTCAGAATCTTTATTATAGGAAACAAGTGTTGTATTAATTTGAAAAAAATTAAAGAGTATCCTGGATTTTCTTGTATCTTCTGCTGCACATATTTCTATTTCTTTTAATTTTCTTAAAGCTCTAAGAGTAATATCTTCTAAATTTCCAATAGGAGTTGCTATAACATATAGTGTCCCTGTTTTGCTATCTTTAGTTAACATGTTTATACCCAAAAAAAATCTGATAGTTTTAATAACCTTACTATGCTTATCAAGTTGCGCAAGTAATTTTAATAAGTCACTCGATCCATCAGATCAAGTGATTTCTATAGAGAAACCTAGTCTTAAATTTAACCCCTATAATTTTCCAAAAGATATAAATATTATATTAATTAGTAAGATTGAGAAAAAAAATAGAAATTCTTTAGAAGGGATTATCTCGAATTATTATTTCTACAAAAATAATTTAGGATATTCTCCAAGACTTAAGATATTAGAATTACTAAAAACTAATCAATCCAACCGTTGTTTAGAAGAAAAAATAAAAGGATTTTCAATAATTCTAATGTTAGATATCGAGAAAGGAGATTTTCCTGATTATTGCTTAAAAGAAATTTTGGACCTCAAGGGTTTGTTAATAACCTCTAATAGTAATAGTTTTATAGAAAGGGAAAGAACAAATCTAAGTTTAATCAATATTGATAGGCAAGAAGACCTTGAAAGCATGCTTGCTTATGCAAATGAAAATACATGGAATAAGAATATAGTAATAGATAATCTTCTTACTAAAGATAAAACCTTTATTCAAAATCTTTGGGAGGAATTTGGAAGGATAACAGCAAAGACAACAACTGTATCTGAAACTAAAAATAACGAGGAAATACTTGCAGAATTGCTTCTAATAAAAAGGAGTAAAGATAGAGCAAGAGAATTATCTAGAGCTATTTCTTCTCCTATTGAGTACCTACCTAGACGAAGGGGTGATATAGATTCAATTTTTTTATCCGTTGACTTATTACAAGCAAGAACTCTCAAACCTGCAATTGACTATAACTTTGCAGAATCAGTAGGAGTATATGTAGTTCCAAATTGGGAAAATGAAGAAAGATTTCTTGATATAGAAAAAGACCTAGAGGGAGTCATGCTTATTGATATGCCTATTAAGCTGAATGCTAATACACCATTTTTTGATGATTCAGTTATTAAAAGAAATAGATCTTTTGCTATAGGTTATGATTCATATGAATTAGCTTTAATACTAAGCACCAATAAAGAAAATAATATAAATTTTACTGGAATGACAGGAAGGTTTTCTTCATCTCCGAGAGGAAAACTTTCTAGAAAATCGCTTAAAGTTAAAGTACAAGGGGGAAAGATAAAAAATCTAAATTTCTAGACTAAAGAGAACGCATTTCTCTTTCTAGCTCAGATAAGCTCTTTATGAAAGAGTCTCTAGTAAAAACTCTTTTCATATACTGGTGTAAAGGTCTTGTTTTAGCTTCTTCTCTCAAGTCTATACCAATAGAAGGCAATCTCCAGAGGATGGGTGAAATACAACAATCAACAATAGAAAAATCATCTGACATAAAAAAATCTTTCTCTTTAAAAATTGGTGCAGCACTTAAAAGGTAAGACCTTAGTTTCTGTCTTGCTTTCTTCTCTTCTTTGTCTGAGAGCTCTTTATTAAAGATAGAATCAAAAAGAGTAGACCATTCTTTCTCTACTCTTTGAATAAAAAGTCTTATCTGAGCTCTAGATACTGGATAAACTGGTAACAAAGGAGGGTGTGGAAACCTTTCGTCTAAATATTCCATAAGAACAACAGAGTCATACAAACATACATCTCTATCAACTAAAACTGGTAAAGTTCTGTAGGGGATAAGCTGAAGTAACTCATCTTCTAAACTATTAACATCTGTATAAATAATCTCCGATGAGATACCTTTCTCCTCCATAACAATTCTAACCCTATGACTATAATGATCTTTAGGGTCAGAAAAAAGGGCCATTGAAGTTCTCTTACTAATAGAAATCATATAAATTTACCTCGTTTAATGTACTTCCTTTTTGAATTCTCTATAAAGAAGATAGCTAAAGATAGTGAACAAAATTAAATAAAGAATAACGTAAACGCCTAAGGATTCCCTTTCAGATTTAATTGGATCTGCCATATAAGCAAGAAAATTTGTTAAATCTCTTAAGTTCTCATTAAAAGCTTCTTCATCTAACTCTCCTGAGTTTAAATCTACTTCAAGAAAACCACATTTCTCTTTGTATATGATTTCACCAGTCAGAGGATCTTGTTTTAAACCACTATTTTCTGCTATGTCAGGGACTAATTTACAAACTGATCTTTGAACTCCTTGTAAGTTAGCCAAAACATTTGGCATACCAACATTTTCATAAACCTTATTATTTACTCCTAAAGGCCTTGAGTTGTCTACATAAAAGCTTTTTAGATAAGTATAAACCCATTCTGAACTCCTTAAGGAAGTTACTAGTGTTAAGTCAGGAGGTGGAACTCCAAACCATTGTTCTGAGTCTTCAGATTTCATAGCTATAGTCATCAAATCACCAGGTTTTTGATCTCCAAATACTAAATTGTCCATGAATAAGTCATCTGGAATGCCTAAGTCTGCTGCAACTCTATTATATCTGGCGTATTCTAAAGAGTGACATCCAAAGCAATAATTCATATATAGCTTAACACCACGTTGGAGAGAAGGTAAATCCAGGTGATCTATATCTACATTATCACAAACTCCCTTTTCCCCACCCTCTTCTGAAAGATAAACACCACAGTTACCGCCTGCAGAAAAAACTTGACTGCTTGAAATGACTATTAAAAAAATTAAAAGTCTCATTTAACTAAAATTCTCTCAGGAACTGGCTTACATTTTTCATATTTTGTATAGAACGGCATTAAGAGGAAATAGGCAAAATAGATTATAGTAAATATTTGAGCTAAGAAAGTCCGTGTAGGGTTTGGTGCTACTGACCCTAAATAACCTAATACAATAAAACTAATAACAAATAAAAATAGAAAAACCTTACTGTAAATACCTTTATATCTAATAGATTTTACAGGACTTTTATCTAACCATGGCAAAAGAGCAAATATAACCATTGCTGCTGCCATTACTACAAAACCTAAAAATTTTGCTGTTAAAGGGCCAATGGGAAAAGTGATAGCCCTCAACATTGCGTAGTAAGGCGTGTAATACCAGGCGGGCACTATGTGATCAGGCGTCTTAAGATTATTTGCTGGTTCATAATTTATATACTCTATTAGATAGCCACCTCCATCAGGAAAAAAGAATAATACTGAGCAAAAAATAATTAAAAATATTCCTATTGCATAGAGGTCTTTAACTACATCATATGGAAAGAAAGGAACTGTATCCAATGGTACACCATCAGAATCTACCTTTTTCTTTACATCTATGCCTTCAGGATTGTTAGATCCAACTTCATGTAATGCTAGGATATGAACAAAAACTACAACCGCTAAAAGAGTCGGTAATAAAACTACATGAAAAGCGAATAACCTATTAAGAGTAATGCCTGATATTAAATAATCTCCTCGGATCCAAGTGAGCAAATCCTCACCTATTACAGGTATAGCTCCTAAAAGAGAAAATATAACTTGTGCAGCCCAAAAGGACATTTGACCCCAAGGCAAAACATAACCCGTAAACCCTTCAGCAACAAGTATGATATAAGTGAGCCAACCAAGTATCCATAGAAGTTCTCTTGGTTTTTGATAAGAACCATACATCATGCCTCTAAACATATGTAGGTAGATAAGTAGAAAGAAGGCAGAAGCTCCTGTGGTATGCATATATCTTATAATCCAACCGTAGTTAACATCTCTCATGATGTATTGAACAGAAGCAAAAGCTCTTTCAGAGGTAGCTTCATAATTCATTAATAACCAAATACCTGAAAGAAATTGAATTACAAAAACAACTATTAAAAGTACCCCTGCTAAATACCAAAAATTTTGACCAATTGGAGCAGGATACTTAGTTAAATGTCTCTCAATAGTAGCTGTTACAGGAAGCCTTTCGTCAAACCAGTTAAGCAACTTCTTAAACACTAGGCTAACTCCTTATCATCTTTACCTATCACCAAAATATTTTCACTTTCATAATAGTGAGGAGGGACTGACAAGTTAGTAGGTGCAGGGACTCCAGAATAAACTCTTCCTAAAAGATCAAATTTTGATCCATG
>CAJWPI010000018.1 GCA_913045055.1 uncultured Gammaproteobacteria bacterium
TTAAAGAAGTAACAGAATCTATTTCAAATAAATTAATTGAAAGACACCCTTATGTCTTTAATGAAAAGCAAAGCCACACACAAGAACAACAATTAAATAAATGGGAAGAAATCAAATTTCAAGAGCGAAGTAAAAAAAATTTTGAAAGTATATTAGATGATTTACCTAAGAATTTACCTTCTCTAATGAAGTCTCAAAAAATTCAAAAGCGAGCAGCAAATGTTGGATTTGTTTGGAACAGTCTAGAAGGATATTTTGAAAAAATTGAAGAGGAATTAGAAGAGTTAAAAGATGCTATAAAAGAATCAAAAGAAGAAAATGTACAAGAAGAATTAGGAGATGTTCTTATGTCTGTAGTAAATTTAGCTAGACATCTAAATATAGAAGCTGAAGATGCTTTACGTAAAGGAAATCTGAAGTTTGAGAATAGATTCAGATATATTGAATCAAAATTAAAAGAAAAAAATAAATCTCTAAAGGAATCTTCTCTTGAAGAGATGGATTCACTTTGGGAGAGGTCTAAACAAGAGTTATAGGTTGTATGTTGGGAATTCTTATAGGAATCGGTTCCTTATTTCTTTTAGCAACAAATATGATCTTTTGGTCTACTCTTTTACTCACAGTAAGTTTAGTAAGATTAATTTTCCCTTTAACAAACTGGAAAAAGATAACCACAGGGATTCTTATTCATATAGGTGAAAGCTGTATCTACTGTAATAACTTATGGATAAATATCCTGCATAGACCAAAGATTACAATTGAAGGCTTTGATTTTTCTGATAAGACAAACTGGTACATAGCAACTTCAAATCATCAATCATGGGCTGATATCTTTGTACTCCAGTATATAACTAATAGGAAAATACCCTTATTGAGATTCTTTATGAAGGATGTTTTGAAGTGGATACCCATAGTTTGGGTTGTAGGATGGTCTATGAATATGCCTTTTTTAAAACGTTACTCAAAAGAGAAGCTAAGAAGAAATCCTGAGCTAAGAGGAAAAGATGTAGCGAGCATGAAGAAATCTTTTGAAGACTTGTCAATTTATCCAGGTACAGTCTTTAGTTTTGCAGAAGGTACAAGGTTTTCCGAAAAGAAACAAAAAGAAGAAAACTCTAATTTTTACAAACTTTTAGCCCCTAAAGCCGGAGGTATAGCTATAACCTTAGCAACGATGCCCTTTATTAAAAATCTTATTGATTTTACTATTGTTTATCAATCAGAAAGAAGGACTTTCTGGGCTTTCCTCTGTGGAGAAATGTCAGAGATAAGAATACAAGCTAAGTTAAAAAAAATCCCAGAGGATTTTTTTGATAGGGACTATTCAAATGACGAAGAATACAGGAAGAGTATTAAGGTCTGGTTGAATGATTTGTGGAAAGAAAAAGAAGACTTCTTAAAAAAATAAAAAGATCTTAAAGAAGAAAAGTTCTTGACAAAACTAGGTGTTCTAATCTTTATACTAAAAAAGGGTTAATTCAAATGAGAAATTTAGTAATAGTAGAATCACCAGCAAAAGCAAAAACAATAGAAGGCTATTTAGGAGATTCATTTGATGTAATAGCTTCCTATGGTCATGTTAGAGATCTAGAAAATAAGACAGGTTCAGTTACACATGAGGATTGGTCAGATATTAAGTGGGCAATAAATGAGAGAGGTAAAACTCAACTTAATCAAATAAGTTCTCTGGCACAGAACTCAGATAGGTTAATACTGGCTACTGACCCGGATAGAGAGGGTGAGGCTATAGCCTGGCATATTTGTGAAATTCTTCAGCAAGAAGGGATTCTTGATTCTTTAGAAGTATTTAGAGCAGTTTTTAATTCGATAACTAAGAAGGCAGTAACTGAATCCTTAGATAATCTAAGAGAAATCAATCAACAGAAAGTTCAATCTTATTTAGCGAGGAGAGTTTTGGATTACGTTGTTGGTTTTCAAATTTCTCCTCTTTTATGGAGAAGGTTACCTGGAGCAAAGTCTGCTGGAAGAGTTCAGTCTGTAGCCTTAAAGTTAATTTGTGAGAGAGAAAATGATCGAGAGTCTTTTGAAAAGAAAGAGTATTGGTCTATTAGCTCAAACCTTACCTGGAAAGACCAAACCTTAAAATCTCAACTTAGTGAATACAAAGGAAACAAATTAAAGAAATTTGATATCTCTAATGAAGGAGAAGCTAATAACATAGTTTTAGATATACAAGGAACGAAATTAAATGTTGCGGAAATAAATAAAAAACCCCAAAAAAGAAATCCTAAACCACCTTTCATCACTTCAACACTTCAACAAGAAGCAGCTCGAAAATTAAAATTTTCTGCTGACAATACTATGCGCATAGCACAGTCTTTATATGAAAAAGCTTTAATTACTTACATGAGGACTGATAGTCCAATAATTGATCCAGAAGGGATTCATTCCATAAGAGAAATAATAGTTGAAAAATATGGCAATAACTTCCTTCCTCAAGATCAAAAAATTTATAAGAGTAAATCTAAACAAGTCCAAGAAGGACATGAAGCGATAAGGCCAACAGATGTTTTTAAACTACCCAAAGATAGTGCTCTGGAAGTTAATGAGAAGAACCTCTATGAACTTATTTGGAATAGAGCGGTTTCAAGTCAAATGGAAAGTGCAAAACTAACTCAAACAGAAGTGCTTATAACTTCAGACACAAAAGAGGCTGTATTTAAATCAACAGGCACTCAAATAATTTTTAAAGGATTTCTTGAAGTTTATGAAGAAGGAGTAGATAACCAGGAAGAAGAGAAAGAATCTTTTATTCCATCAGAAATTAAAGAAGGGGATGATCTAATTTTAGAGTCTATTTCTCCAGAACAACATTTTACAAAACCACCACCGAGATTTACCGAAGCCAGTTTGATAAAGGAACTTGAGGAGAAGGGTATAGGGAGACCTTCAACATATGCATCAATAATGAATAGCATTAAGAGAAGAGAGTACGCAGCTATTCAGAATAGACAATTTGATCCATCAGATAGAGGTAGAGTAGTAGTAAGCTTCCTAGATGATTATTTTTCAGAATATTTCCAGTATGATTTTACTGCGAAAATGGAAGAATCTTTAGATTTGATAGCCAGGGGTGAGTTGGACTGGAAAAATCTTTTAGATAATTTTTGGTCTGGTTTAGAACCAAATCTAGTCAAAGTTGAAGGTCTTTCTAATAGAGAAGTTTTAGATAGTCTTAATGAATCTCTTTCTAAACAACTCTTTAGAGAAAATAGTAATTGTCCTAAATGCAACGAAGGAAATCTCACTTTAAAGAATAGTGCAAAATTTGGTCCTTTTGTTGGTTGCTCTAGATTTGATGAAGATGGATGTGATTTTAAGAGAAATCCCTTTCTTTCTAAAGAACAAGAGAATATCAATGCTTTAAATACAGACTCACTTGGGAAGGACCCTTCTACTGGTTCAGATGTATTTATTAAACCTTCAACAAGAGGAGGAGGATTCTATTTATCCATGGAAAGTCAAGAAGCAACTAAAAGACAAACCTTTCCAGCTGATATGTTAGAGAGTATGACTTTAGATGAAGCATTAAAATGGCTTGAATTACCTCGTGAAATAGGAATGCATCCTGATAGCGGACAACTTATAGAAGCAGGTTATGCGCGTGGACCCTTTGTTAGGGTTTCAAAGGGAGAGAAAGATAAATTTCAATACGCGAATATCCCCTCTAATGAAGATATTTTTTCTTTGGGAATGAATAGAGCAGTAGAGCTCCTTGCAGGAAAAGGAATATCACAAGAAGATTCAAGAGAGCTTGGTCTTGATCCAAATAGCGGCCTTCCAGTGATATTAAAACAGGGAAGATTTGGTGCTTATCTAGAAACAGACAAGCTTATTAGGAAAGCTGTTCCAAAGGATTTAAAAACAGAAGAAATAACTGTAGATTGGGCTATTAATAATTTTCCAATAATTTTCTATTACGAAGATGACTCAAGACCTGTTGGCATAAGGAGACAAAGAACTAGGGATAAAAAATGGAAAGCCTATATAGTTCATGGAGAAATGAAAGTAGAGATACCTCAAGATATAAAGATAAAAGATATAACCAAAGAAATAGCTTTATCTATACTAAAGAAGAAAGAAAAGTAAAAGGGTAATAAAGAAGAAAACCCAGACTAGGTCTCGAAAGAAGTAATTTTCAATAATCTAAAAAGACTTAATTACACCCAAACATACACCCTCCAAGAAGAAATCTTCATTTTTTGGATCTAAGGTGATATCAGAGTATTTGCTATTAGCAGCTTTTAAAATAATTTTTCCTTCTTTGTTTTTAGAGAAAGTTTTAACTGTCACCTCATCATTCACTCTAGCCACTATTACTTGACCTGCTTTACATTCTTTTTCTTTTTTTACTGCAATAAGGTCATCTTCGTGTATTCCAAGATCGATCATACTATCGCCCTTTACTCTAAGTAAATAATCAGCATTATCTCTAAACATTGTTTCAGGAATATTTAATTTTTTTTCAACATGTTCAAGGGCTAACATGGGCTGACCTGCTGCAACAAGACCTATTATAGGTATTTCATTATTTTTGATATTTTTAAGCGAATGACTTTCATTAAGAACAATACCTCTTGAGGCTCCTGAGAGAATAGAGATCACTCCTTTTTTTTCTAAAGCCCTCAAATGTTGCTCAGCAGCGTTCGGAGATTTGAAGCCAAAAGTCTTAGCAATATCAGCTCTGGTTGGAGGAAATCCTTTAAGTTCAAGATTAGATTTTATTAATTCAAGAATCTGTTCCTGTCTTTGAGTCAGCTCTTTCATATTTTCTCCAAAAATGTAATACTGTAATTATATACAGTAAAATATTTAATGTAAAATTATGTTAGTTGTAGGAATTACATCTAGAGCTCTTTTTAATCTTGATAAGAGCCATGAAATATTTGTAAGTGAAGGTTTAGAGAAGTATAGAGATTATCAAATCTCTAAAGAAAATGATCATTTAGAACCAGGACAAGCTTTTCATCTCGTTAAAAAACTTCTTGAATTAAATAAAAAGATTGAAGGCGAAAGAAGTGTAGAAGTAATCTTATTAAGCAGTAATTCAGCTGATACTGGGCTTAGAATCTTTAATTCTATCGAATACCATAAATTAGATATTAGAAAGGCCGCTTTTTGTGGAGGAGAGAGTCCCCATAAATATGCAAAACCTTTTGGGGCACATTTATTTTTATCGACTGACATTGCAGATTGCCAATTAGCTTTAGAGAGTGGAGTAGCAGCTGCAAGAATAATTTCTCCAAATATCTCTAAGAAAGAAGATAATCTGCTCAAGGTTGCTTTTGATGGTGATGCAGTAATTTTCTCAGAAGAATCTCAAGAGATTTATGAAAAGCAAGGTCTAGAAGCATTTGATAGTAATGAAAAGAACTTGGCTAAGGAAACGTTACCAGGAGGTCCTTTTAAACCTTTTTTATCTGAACTTCATAAATTACAAGGAAAATTCTTAAAAAAGGGAGATTGTCCTATTCATATTGCTCTTGTTACAGCTAGATCAGCACCTTCTCATGAAAGAGTCATTCTTACTCTTCGAGAGTGGAATATAAGAATTGATGAATGTCTTTTTTTAGGAGGTTTACCAAAAGTGAACTTTTTAAAAGCTTATCA
The DNA here is from genome assembly GCA_913045055.1 of uncultured Gammaproteobacteria bacterium. Classification (GTDB taxonomy): domain Bacteria; phylum Pseudomonadota; class Gammaproteobacteria; order Magnimaribacterales; family Magnimaribacteraceae; genus CAJWPI01. Next base: position 5,632 of record CAJWPI010000018.1, read on the forward strand.
TGCAGATATATTCTTTGATGATCAGAAAGAAAACTGTGATTTAGCAAGTGAAGAAGTGCCTACTGGACATGTAGTGCGATTAAAGCATAACAATTAATTTTGATATAAAATTCTATTTCTACATTTTAGAGAATCTTTTAATAACCAACTTTTTAAAAAAATTATGGAATACGTTTGCTTAGATCTGGAGGGTGTTCTTGTTCCAGAGATATGGTCTGAAATTGCTAGTTTTACGGGAGAGGATAAATTTAATCTAACAACACAAGATGTCAGAGATTACTCTGAACTCATGGATATGAGGATAGAGTTAATTCATGATTTAAATATTTCAATTGAAGATATTAATCAGTTAGTGAGAAAGATGGAGCCTTTTTCTGGTGCAAAAGAGTTTCTTGATTGGTTAAGAGGTAATTACCAAATGACTATAGTTTCAGATTCGTTTTATCAATTAGCTTGGCCGTTAATACAAAAGCTAGGAACCCCTCCTATAATTTGTCACCGTTTGGAAATAGCAGAAAACAAAATTAGAGGGTATCACCTTCGTCAAAAGGATAATAAGAGAAAAGTGGTAAAAGCTTTGCAAGGTCTTAAATTTAGAGTTTTTGCTTCTGGAGATTCTTATAATGATATTCAGATGTTGCGACAGGCTGATTTAGGAGTATTTTTTCAGGCTCCTCCTCATATCAGAGAAGAATTTAATGATATATCTGGAGTCGAATCTCACAAAGAACTACAAAACATCTTTTCAAAAGCATCAGAATTTGTATAAAAAGGTTAAAATTAGGTAATGAGTAACAATATTTCTAGAGGATCTGTCTTTAAAAAGGCAATTAAAGATAACAATCCTCTACAAGTTGTAGGCACTATAAATGCTTATACTTCTATACTAGCTGAAAAATCTGGTCACAAAGCTATATATCTCTCAGGTGGTGGAGTTGCCGCATCAAGTTTAGGGGTACCAGATTTAGGCATCACAACCCTCCAAGATGTTTTGATAGATGTTGAAAGAATAACTAATTCTTCAGAATTACCTTTATTAGTTGATGTTGATACAGGCTGGGGTGGAGCTTTTAATATTTCAAGGATGGTAAAAAGTATGATCTCAGTTGGAGCAGCAGCTATTCATATTGAAGACCAGGTAGCTCAAAAAAGGTGTGGTCATAGACCAAATAAAGAACTGGTAACACTCGAAGAAATGGTAGATAGAATAAAAGCAGCAGTAGATGCCAAGACTGATTTAAATTTTCAAATTATGGCAAGGACTGACTCCATAGCTAGTGAAGGGTTAGATTTAGCTTTAGAAAGAGCTATTGCTTATCAGGAGGCAGGTGCGGATGCTATTTTTGCTGAAGCTGTTACAGATATTTCTCAGTACCAGAGTTTTAGAGAGGTACTAAAAGTTCCTATTCTTGCCAATATTACAGAATTTGGTAAAACTCCTCTCTTTAACAAGCAAGAATTAGAGAAAGTAGGGATTGATATTATTCTTTATCCTCTATCTGCTTTTAGAGCTATGAGTAAGGTTGCTCAGGAAGTTTACAAGGAGATTTATCAGAAAGGAACTCAAAAAGACATCCTAGATAAAATGCAAACTAGGGATGAACTTTATGAATTACTCGATTATCATTCGTATGAGGAGAAATTAGATAATTTATTTAATAATTAGATTGGGGGCGAGATTATGGCAGAAAAAAAATTAGAAGGAGCAGGATTGAGGGGACAGGTTGCAGGTCACACTGCTCTGTCAACGGTAGGAAAGGAAGGCAAAGGTTTAACCTATAGAGGTTATGCTATTGAAGAACTATCAGAAAAAGCAACTTTTGAAGAGGTTGCTTACATGCTTTTGTATGGAAAACTTCCAAATCAATCTGAGTACGATAGTTATTCCACTAAACTTAAGACTTATCGTGCTCTTCCACAAGAGTTAAAGGAAGTTTTAGAGAAGATTCCAAAGAACACCCATCCTATGGATGTAATGAGAACTGGTTGTTCTATGTTGGGTAATTTAGAACCTGAAGGTGATTTCTCAAATCAAAATGAAACTGCGGATAGAATCTTAGCAGCTTTTCCTTCTATCGTTACTTATTGGTACCGTTATTCACATGAAGGAAAAAGAGTTGAGACCCAAACAGATCATAAAACGATGGGAGGTCAATTCCTATCCTTATTGACTGGAAAAGAGCCATCAGAAGAGGATGCTAGAGTTTTGGATATTTCTTTAATTCTTTATGCTGAACATGGATTTAATGCTTCTACTTTTACTGGGAGAATTTGTGCTTCTACTCTTTCAGATATGCATTCGTGTATAACTGGAGCAATTGGTACTTTAAGAGGACCGCTTCATGGTGGCGCTAATGAAGCTGCTATGGAAATGATAGAGAAATTTAGCTCTCGTGAAGAAGCCAACAAGAGGGTTAAGGAGATGTTACTTAACAAAGAAAAGATAATGGGTTTTGGTCATGCTGTTTATACTAACGAAGATCCAAGAAATAAAATTATTAAATCTTTGTCCAAACAATTAGGTGAAACTAGAAATAATACTCTTTTGTATGAAGTCTCCGAAGAAGTTGAGAAGGTAATGGATGAAGAAAAAGGGTTGTTTGCTAATACAGACTTTTATATGGCTTCTGCTTATCATTATTTAGGCATACCTACAGCTATTTTTACTCCATTATTTGTTATAGGCAGGACTTCTGGATGGGCATCTAATGTAATGGAACAAAGAGCGGATAATCGTATTATTCGACCTTCTGAGGAATATACAGGTCCAGACAATTCTGAATGGATTGATATTTCTGATCGTTAATTTTCAATAAAAAAGGATATTTATGAGTGGAAACGTTGATTTAAACGTTAGACCTGATGCAGATGAGATCTTACGGAAGATTGCTGATTACTCTTTAAACGCTAAAATAGATAGTGAAGAGGCGCTTTCTACTGCTCGTTATTGTTTAATGGATACTCTGGGCTGCGGTCTACTTGCCCTAACATTTTCCGATTGCACAGATTTATTGGGTCCTTATGTAGATGGAACAGAAGTCCCTGGAGGGGTAAGAGTTCCAGGAACAAAATTTATTCTTGATCCAATTAAAGGTGCTTGGGATATTGGGGCCATAATAAGGTGGTTAGATTTTAATGATACTTGGTTGGCTGCAGAATGGGGTCACCCTTCTGACAACTTAGGAGGAATATTAGCCGCAGCTGATTTTATTTCTCAAAAGAATTTAAATTTAGGTAAATCTCCACTTACAATAAATGATGTTTTATTAAGCATGATAAAAGCCCATGAGATTCAGGGCATATTAGCTCTTGAAAATAGTTTTAATAGAGTAGGATTAGATCATGTTGTATTAGTAAAAATTGCCTCTACAGCAGTAATTTCTTCCCTCTTTGGTCTTTCCAGGGATCAAACTATTGATGCTCTTTCACAGGCATTTGTAGATGGTCAAAGTTTAAGAACTTATAGACATGCTCCAAATGCAGGACCAAGGAAATCATGGGCAGCAGGTGATGCTACTAGTAGAGCACTTCAATTGGTATTATTGACTATGAAAGGACAAATAGGTTATCCCAGCGCTATCACCGCTCCAGTTTGGGGTTTTCAAGATGTTTTGTTTAAAGAGAAAGAGTTAATTTTAGATCAAGAATTTGGCTCTTATGTAATGGAAAATGTCTTATTTAAAATATCTTATCCAGCTGAATTTCATGCGCAAACAGCAGTTGAAGCTGCTGTCTTGATTCATGAGCAAGTTAAAAACAGGTTAGAGGATATTGATAAAATAGTAATTACTACACATGAGTCTGCAATCAGGATTATCAGCAAAGAAGGAAAGTTAAATAATCCTGCTGATAGGGATCATTGTTTACAATATATGACAGCCATAGGGTTGCTTAAAGGGGCTTTAGTTGCTGAGGATTATGAAGATAATGTAGCTTCTGACAATAGAATAGATGCTCTAAGAGAAAAAATGATTATTGAAGAAGATAAACGTTACACAAAAGAGTATCTCGAAGCAGAAAAGAGATCAATAGCAAATGCGATACAAGTGTTTTTTAAAGATGGAAGCTCTACAGAGAAAATTGAAGTTGAATATCCTTTAGGACATCGCAGAAGAAGAGATGAGGGCATACCTGTTTTAATAGATAAGTTTAAAAATAACTTGAACACTATATTTTCTTCATCAAGGTCAGAAGATATTCTAAAATTGTGCCTTGATGAGAATAAACTAAGATCTACTTCAATTATAGAATTTATGGATTTATTTATTCCTGACTAATTTTTAGGAGAAATTATGTTGAAATTACACTTTGCACCTAGTTCTAGAGCTGGAAGGGTTCTGTGGCTTTTAGAAGAGTTAGGGCTTGAATATGAATTAAATAGAATGGATTTTCATCCAAAAGATCTTAAATCAGACGAACACAGAGCTAGACATCCCCTTGGTAGGGTCCCTGTATTGGATGATGGAGATATCCAAATCTGGGAATCGGGAGCAATTATTGATTACATCCTTGAGAGACATAAAAATGGAGGCTTAAAGCCTAGTTCAGATGATGAAAGCTTTCCAAAATATCTTCAATGGTTTCATTATTGCGAGGGAATGGTTATGCCTCCAATGAATACTATTGTGGTACACACTATACTTTTACCTCCTGAAAGGAGAGATGAAACTGTATTAGGTCAGGCTCAACGACTTCTAACAAATGCTCTTAAACCTGTAGAAGAAAATCTAGAAGGTAAGGATTATCTAGTTGGGGATTTTACAGCAGCAGATACAATGTTGGGACATGCTTGTTTTATGAGCAACAATCTAGGCTGTGTATCTGATGAAATGCCTAACATCAGAAGTTATGTTCAAAGATTAGTGGATCGTCCTGCTTTTAAAAAAGGTGTAATAGAGCCAAATTAGCTTTTTTGAAGCAAATAAGACAATCTTTTCTTTAGTTTTAAAAGATTAAGAGAAGTTTTGTTTTTATCAAAAAGGAATATTAATCTGACTTTCTATGTTTTCGGGTTCTCTGAAGGAATTATAAAAAGTATCTTTCATTTTTTCTGCAGCATATAAATTCATTTGGTCATCATAATGAGGTGAAGCACTATTCTGAGTAGCACTTCCATATTGATGAATACTTTCAGATTTTAAATTTCCATCTTTATCCCATTCTATGTAGATATATAAACCATCTCCCCCTTCGGCCTTTAAATAGCCTCCTTCTTGTTCTCTTCCATAAATAGCCCTCAAAGTATCAGGACCACCTTGTACAGAAATCTTTTTATCCCCTCTGACTAAAAAGTTTCTTTCAGACCATAGAGGATCAAGCCTACCATAATTCTTTATTAAGTCTTTTACACATCTTTGGAATACTTTTAATGGGGAAGGGGGAGTTTTCTGTTCTTGTTCTGCTAACCACTCAGGACTAATTACGCAGACTCCTAAAGCTGCTGATCTATTGTTAAAGTCTGTTTTAAGGTTCCAATCTATTAATATCTTTTTTCCTTCAATTAATTGCTTATCTTGAAAGTCTATATCAAAAATTTGTCTAAGATATGCATAAGCCCTTGAGTTATAAGAATAGGCATTATCAAACTTAATCTTTTTAAAATCTTGTTCGGATATAAATTCAGTTGCAGAGAATAGTTCTAAGCCTCTATTTGCCCTATTTGTCATTCTGGTTTGTAGTCCTAATGTTGATGAGTAGTTTGTAGGAGAAAGATTACTATCTTGGGAAGTAACTTTAAAAGGATCTTGATTTGTACTAATCAACCATCCAGATTTTGGATTAATGATTAATGGGATTTCATTTAGCGGAAGAAGATCATCCCAAATTAGAGAAGATTGTGTACCATCTACGGGACTTATCCAGTCGAGACCTTCTTTTCTATCTGGAGAAGAAGAATTATGTAAAAAAATAATATTAGAATCTTTATCTGCGTACACAACATTAAAGGAAACTATAGCCCTTAGTCGCATCGCATCTAACCATTCAGTTTTATTTTTTGCCTTATTTAATCTAAACCATTGCTCTACTTGCCTTATATCTTCCATTCCACTGAACCTAATGGCATACAGTCCATAATCAGTCTCTAAAACCGGACCGTGAGTTGAGTATTTAGCTTCTCTTTTGAATGTCCACCAAAAAGGACCCCATAATTTTATTGGTAATTCCAAGGTCTTTTTTTTAAAGTAAACCCACTCACCATCTAGCCAATACTGGTCTTCATTATCTGGATTTATTTTAAGTAAATAGGCATCAGAAAGATCCGGTTTGTTAACAGTAAATCCCCATCCTAAATTTTCATTAAACCCAACTAAAATAAAAGGGGAACCCGGGAAGACACCGCCCATCATGTTCCAACCCTGTTCACTTTTTACATGTGCTTCATACCAGGCCACGGGACCTTCAAGGGGTTGATGGGAGTTTATCATCAAACGAGTACTTCCATCTCCAGTTTTTTTTGGGTTTGCAGAGAATGCATTAGAACCCAAAACTAATTCCTCCCACCCAAACAAGTTTGATCGAGATTTTACAATTTTCTTTTTATTAAGTTCTTTATCTTTCTGTAATTTTTCTATGGCACTTACAACTCCCGAAAAGAAAAGATTTTGAAGTGAGAAACCTACAACAATATCTTCCTTGGTTATGGGAAATTCTTTAATATATGGATTATCCGGATTTAAAGCTGCCCAATAATTTAGCCCGTGAACATATGCTTCAATCACTTGTCTAACTTCTAATGATAGATCCTTTTGATACCTTTCAACTACTTGTTCTCTAACAGAGAGGACTTTAATAAGATAGTCAGTTATAGCTCCATTAAAACCTTCTTTTATACCCATTTCTGCTCTGTAAAGAGAAAGACTCGATATAAAGTTTTTTATATCATCTTCAGCGTGTGCATAGGCTAGACCAAAAGCAACATCAGAATCTCTTTTTCCTTCAATGTGTGGAACTCCCCAAATATCCCTTGTGATAGTAGCTTTATAATCTTCAGCTTTTATTAGAGCATCTTCTTTAAAATCTGCAGCAAGGAATTGTAATCCGACTAAAGATAAAAAAATAATAAGGAACCTTTTCATAAGATTGGAAAATCTATCAAGTTTTGTAATTCTCTCAAAGCTAAATCTGCTTTGACTACTTTAATTGTCTGCATGCCCAATACTCTAGCTGGTTTTAAGTTAATACCTAAATCATCTAGGAAAATAACCTCGCTTGGTTTAACTTTTCCTCTATCACAAGCTAATTTATAAAATCTAGGGTCCGGTTTCCTAACATTCTCTTTACTTGATTCAAACACAAAGTCGAAAAGCCCCATTACTTCTTGATGAGCTCTTGAGATAGAGGTATTTTCCTTTTGTATTTCTTGATTATCATTAGATTGTATATTGTTTGTTAAACATCCCTGAACAAGTTTATTCTTTATTTTTCTTAGAGCTTTAACCATTTCAGGTCTAATTTGCCCTTTTAGTAGAGTTAAGACTTCTTTACCTCTAATAGAAAAGCCAAACTCTTGGCTTTCAAATTCGAATAAAGAATCAAATTCTTCTTGATCAATTTCACTCCTTTCTAATTTAGCCCAGGCATTATTATCTGGATTAGTTGAATTGATTGTTCTAATTATATCTTTAGGCAAATTTTGAGATTCTTCAAAAGTGTTAAAAGAATCAAAGGGGCTAGAAGTAATGACTCCTCCAAAGTCCCAGAATACAGCTTTTATCATAGTTTTAATCCATTATTGAAGGTATTAGTATAGTAAAAAAATAATTTTCTTTCGGTTAAACTATATAAAAAGTCTAAAAAACCTATAATCGCTAACCCAAAATTAGCTTAATATAAGAAAATGTCTGGAAATACAACAGGAAAGCTTTTTAATGTGACTACATTTGGAGAGAGTCATGGGATAGCTATGGGCTGTATTATAGATGGGTGTCCTCCAGGAATAGAACTAACTGAAAAAGATATACAATTCTATTTAGATAAAAGAAAACCAGGTTCTTCTAAATATACTACTCAAAGAAAAGAACCTGATGAGGTAGAAATTTTATCAGGAGTTTTTGAAGGGAAAACAACTGGGACACCAATAGGTCTGCTAATTAGGAATCAAGATCAAAGGTCCAAAGACTATGATAAATTAAAAGATGTCTTCAGACCCTCTCACGCAGATTATTCTTATATCCAAAAATATGGAGTTAGAGATCACAGGGGGGGTGGTAGAGCATCAGCCAGAGAAACAACTATGAGAGTTGCAGCAGGCTCTGTAGCTAGGAAATATTTAGAAGAAAATTACAGAATAGAAATAAAGGGTTATCTAAGTCAAATAGGAAATCTTAAGCCTGAAACAATTGATTTTAAGGAAATTGATAATAACCCCTTTTTCTGCCCTGATAAAAAGATGGTTCCAAAGATCGAAGAGTTAATTGAGAGCTTACGCACAGAAGGAGATTCAATTGGAGCAAAATTAACTGTAATAGCGAAGAACCTTCCCCCAGGTTTAGGAGAACCTGTATTTGATAAGCTTGATGCAGAAATTGCAAAGGCTCTTATGGGTATCAATGCTGTTAAAGGAGTTGAGTTAGGAGCTGGATTTTCTGTAGTCGAGACCAAAGGATCTGAAAGTAGAGATGAAATTTCTCCTAAAGGTTTTAAATCTAATTCTTCTGGAGGAACTTCTGGAGGAATATCTACAGGACAAGATTTAATTGCAAGCTTAGCTTTAAAACCTACTTCTAGCATATCTAAGGAAGGAGAAACTGTAGATAAAGAAGGAAAATCAGCCACGATCAGAGTAACTGGTCGTCATGATCCCTGTGTAGGGATAAGAGCTGCTCCAATTGCAGAATCAATGATTGCATTAGTTTTAATTGACCATCTACTACGCAATAGAGGTCAAAACGCCGATGTTAATTCCACAGTACCCGAGATTTCTTCATCAGAAGAATAAGTTGTATGCCTAGAACTCTCTACGATAAGTTATGGGATCTTCATGAAGTTATTCAGAGAGAAGACGGCACCTATCTGCTCTACATAGACAGGCATTTAGTACATGAAGTTACTTCTCCTCAAGCCTTTGAAGGACTGAGACTATCAGGAAGGACGACCTGGAGAGCTTCTTCAAATAAAGCTACCCCAGATCACAACATACCAACTACAGACAGAGAATTAGGTATAGACGGGATAACAGATGAAGTATCAAGATTACAAGTAACTACCTTAGATGATAATTGTAAAGAATTCGGTATTGAACAATTCGATATCACTGATCAGAGACAAGGGATAGTTCATGTCGTGGGTCCTGAACAGGGTATAACTTTACCTGGTATGACTATAGTATGTGGAGATTCTCATACTTCTACTCATGGGGCTTTAGGAGCGTTAGCAATGGGAATAGGCACTTCTGAAGTAGAGCATGTTCTAGCTACACAATGTTTGGTAGCTATCAAACAAAAAAATATGAAAGTCGAGATTAATGGACTTCCTGATAAAGGAGTTTATGCAAAAGATCTAACTCTAGGAGTAATTGCAAAAATTGGGACAGCAGGTGCCACAGGTTTTGCAATAGAGTATTCAGGCGAAGCTATTAAGTCTATGTCTATAGAAGAAAGGATGACTGTATGTAATATGGCTATAGAAGCTGGAGCAAGAGCAGGGATGGTTGCTTTCGATGATGTAACTTTAAATTATGTAAAAGGTAAACCTTACTCCCCAAGCGGAACTGATTGGGATAAAGCAGTAAGTCAATGGAAAGACCTTAGGAGTGATGAAAGTGCTCATTTTGATAAAGTTATAGAAATAGATGCGAGTGAATTAAAGCCCCAAATTTCTTGGGGTACTTCTCCAGAGATGGTTATAGATATAGATTCAACAATTCCAGAACCAAAGTCTAGTTCTGAGTCTAGAGCTCTTGATTATATGGGTCTTAAAACTGGAATGAGACCACAAGACATAAAATTAGATCAAATTTTCATTGGTTCATGCACAAATTCAAGATTAGAGGACTTAAGAGTAGCTGCAGAAATTATAAAAGGAAATAAAATTAGTAAGGACCTAAAAAGGGCTATTGTAGTCCCCGGTTCTGGTTTAGTGTCTAAAGCAGCAGTAAAAGAAGGTTTAGACAAAATTTTTATAGAGGCAGGATTTGAGTGGAGGGCTCCGGGGTGTTCTATGTGTCTTGGAATGAATCCAGATCAGCTTGATGAGGGTGATCATTGTGCTTCTACATCAAATAGAAATTTTGAAGGAAGACAGGGCTACAAGGGTAGAACTCATTTAGTTAGCCCTGCAACAGCTGCAGCCGCTGCTTTAGAAGGTCATTTTGTAGATGTTAGGGAAATTGTGGGGTAAGAATATGAATGAGTACACAATACATTCTAAAAAAATGATCCCTTTAGATAGATCTAATGTAGATACTGATCAAATAATACCAAAGCAGTTTCTTAAATCTATAAAGAAAACAGGATTTGGTCCTAATTTATTTGATTCTTGGAGATATTTAGATTCAGGCTTCCCAGGCCAGGACAATTCTAGCAGGAAGTTAAACCCAGAATTTATTTTAAACAACAAAAAATATGAAGGTTCTGAAATTTTAATTTCAAAAGAAAATTTTGGATGTGGATCAAGTAGAGAGCATGCAGTATGGGCTTTACAAGATTATGGTATTAGATGTGTCATTGCAGAGAGTTTTGCTGATATTTTTTATAACAATTGTTTCAAAAACGGTCTGCTAGCAATTGCAGTATCGAGAGATTCATTAAAGAAACTCTTTCTTTTGAGTGAACGAGTAGAAAATATTCACATAGATCTAGTTAATCAAGTGATTCTAGATAAAAATGAATCTGTAATCGTCAAATTTGAGATTGATACTTTTAGGAAATCTTGTATTTTAGAAGGGCTTGATGAAATAGGTTTAAGCCTTAAATATACAGAAAATATTAAGCACTATGAAATAAGCAGCAAAAAATTAACCCCTTGGATCTTTGAATGAACCCTAGCAAGAAACAAGTCCTTATCTTGGCTGGTGACGGTATAGGTCCTGAGGTTAGTTTGGTTGCCAAGGAGCTCTTAGATTTATTAGACAAAAAATTTTCTCTAGATATAAGAATATCTGAGGGCCTGATAGGCGGGATAGCTTATGAAGAAACTGGAGACCCTCTTCCAAAAGAAACATTAGATAAAGCTAAGGAAAGCGATGCAATACTCTTAGGTGCTGTAGGAGGTCCATTATGGGATAGCCTTCCTTCAGATAAAAGACCAGAAAAAGGGTTGTTAGGTATAAGATCAGAGTTTAATTTTTTTGCTAATTTAAGACCAGCAATCTTATCCAAAGAATTAGTCTCAGCATCTTCCTTGAAAGAAAACAAGGTAAATGATCTTGATTTACTTATAGTTCGTGAATTGACAGGCGGTATTTATTTCGGAGAGCCAAGAGGAAAAATTCAAAGTTCTGAAGAAGCTTTCAATACTATGAGATACAGTAAAGAAGAAGTTGTCAGGATAGGAAGGGTAGCCTTTGAAGCTGCAAGAAAGAGGAATAACAAGCTTTGTTCAGTTGATAAGGCTAATGTATTGGAAGTCAGTTCTTTTTGGAGAGAGATAATATCTGATCTTTCTGAAGAATATCCAGATGTAAAGCTGAGTCATCAATTAGTAGATAATGCTGCCATGCAACTCGTAAGAGAACCGAAGCAATTTGATGTAATAGTTACTGAAAATTTATTTGGAGATATTCTTTCTGACATTGCAGCTATTCTTACAGGCTCGATAGGTATGCTGCCCTCAGCTTCTCTCAATGATACAAAAAAGGGTCTTTATGAGCCTGTACATGGTTCGGCACCTGACATTGCAGGAAAAAACTTAGCTAATCCTTTAGCTTCTATTCTATCCGTTGCTATGATGATGCGATATACCTTTGAAAGAGAAGATGTGGCTTTGATAATAGAGAATTCGGTAGAATCAGTCCTTTCGTCTGGTAAAAGAACTAAGGATATAGCAGAAAAAGATGATTTGATAATAGGCACTAAAGAAATGGGACAAGAAGTTTTATCACAAATAGACTCAATGTTATGATCAGAGCGAACAGTATAGCTATAGTAGGAGCTACAGGGCTTGTAGGAAATACTTTTCTTGACCTACTTGAATCAGGACATTTTCTAGATTCTAAAATACACTTAATAGCAAGCAAGAAATCAGCAGGAAAAAATATCTCTTTTAGAAATGCAGATCATACCGTAACAGCTCTAGAAGATTTTGATTTCTCACAAGTTCAATTAGCCTTTTTTTCAGCTGGGTCAGAAGTTGCCAAACAATATGCACCCCGAGCAGTACAAAAGGGATGTTTCGTTGTTGATAATTCTTCATGTTTCAGAAGAGATGAAAATATACCTTTAATAATTCCAGAAGTTAATTCTAAGTCTTTATTAAATTATGGAATTCCTGGAATAGTTGCTAATCCTAACTGTTCAACAATTCAAATGTTAGTAGCTCTAAAACCATTACACGACTTATTTACGATAAAGAGAATAGATGTAACTACTTTTCAGGCTGTTTCTGGAACGGGAAAATTAGCCCAGGAAGAACTAGAACTCCAAATTAACCAAGGTAAAGAAAGAAAAAAGACTTCTTCAAATATTTACGATAAACAAATAGCATTTAATGTCTTGCCTCATTGTGATGACTTTCAAGAAAACTCCTATACTTTTGAAGAGATGAAAATGGTTTGGGAGACACAGAAAATACTTGATTCTAATATAGAAGTTGCAGCTACTTGTGTAAGAGTCCCGGTTTTAAATGGGCATTCAGAATCTATTCATATTGAGACCAAAGAACTGATTAATATTGATATTGCCAAAGAAAGCTTAGGAAAGGCAAAGGGTATAAATTTATTAGATGGTGAGGGTGCAGGAAGCTATATAACCGCCTTGGAGGCAGATGGAAAAGATTCTGTATATGTTAGCAGAGTTAGAATGGATATTTGGAATAAGAATAGACTAAATCTTTGGGTAGTAGCTGATAACTTGAGAAAAGGAGCTGCCTTAAACAGTATTCAAATTGCTGAAATCCTTTTTAATTAAAATATGGACTTCCTAGATACTACTTTTATAGAAGAAAGTTTTTTTAATCTTTTAGGTTTTCATTTATCAGGACCTGCAGGTTTACTATTTGGACTAACTTTATTTTGTCTTTTCATTATTCTTATTCGTAAAGAAAGAACTTCAGGAAAAAAGAAGTCTGAGACTTCAGGTTTTGAAGATATTGGTCAACCTATTGAAGCTAAAATTAACTTATCAAGGAGTTACATAGAAATGGGACAATTTGGAGATGCTTCTAAATATTTACAAGAAGCTCTTGCTCAAGACAATTTATCAGATAATCAAAAAAAGGAGATTAACCAATTACTTTCTAGGATTAAAGAAGATGGTAGTTAATGAAAAGAAAAAAAGAATAGTAATTGGTCTAGAGTATGATGGGACAAAATATAAAGGTTTTCAAAAACAACAAAATACCTCTTTCACAATCCAGGGTCAGGTAGAAAAGGCGCTTTCTAAGATTGCTGACGAAAAGGTTAAGACTGTTTGCAGTGGAAGGACAGATGCGGGGGTGCATGCTTACTGCCAAGTAATACATTTTGATACTGATAAAGCTAGAAAGATACAATCTTGGATTAATGGCGGAAATTCCTTATTAAGTGAAGATATAAGAATTCTATGGGCCAAAAAAGAAAAAGAAGAATTTCATGCACGATTTTCTGCCGTCTCAAGGTCCTATCGATATATCTTAAGGCTTTCTAAATTACCTTCAGCGCTAGCGAAGAATAGAACTCTTTGGATTAACAATAAACTAGACATTGATGCTATGAAAAAATCTTCAAAATTCCTGATAGGAGAACATGATTTTAGTTCTTTCAGAGGTAGTTCTTGTCAGTCTAAGACTCCTTTTAGAAAAATTCAAAAAATTACATTTATTACAGATAAAGAACTAGTTTTAATAGATATTACTGCAAATGCATTTCTTCTTAATATGGTTAGAATTATTATAGGAACATTATTACTAGTTGGTAAAAAAGAAATACCTTATTCAGATATGAAAAACATTCTGGAAGCAAAAGATAGAAGATTAGCTGGAAAAACAGCTCCTTCATCTGGGTTATATTTTTTGGGACCTTCTTATCCAAGAAAGTTTAATATACCAGTTCAAAACAATAACCTGTCAGAACTTTAGCTTTGATGTTTTTTGATAGACTGTGTAAATAAAAACAGCATAAAAAGATGTTTATAAAGATTTGTGGTATTACTAATTTAGAAGACGCATACACAGCAGCCTCTTTAGGGGCAGATGCAGTTGGTCTCATGATGTTTGAAGACAGTCCTAGGTTCATCTCTTTAAAAGAAGCTGTCAGCATTTCTAAAGCAATTCCCAAAGAAGTAACCTCTGTGATGGTTTTTGTAAATCCCACCAAAGAATATGTACAAGAATGCATTCAAGAAGTCCCTTTGGCAACTCTTCAGTTCCATGGTTCTGAAGATCTATCCTTTTGTTCTTCCTTTAATAAAAGCTTTATTAAAGCTTTTCAAGTTGATTCAGATACAAACTTTAAGCAAATATCTAAGGAATTCTCTTCTGCAAAAATGTTATTGCTAGATTCTAAAAATAAGATTTTGAAGGGAGGAACAGGAAAGACATTTGATTGGGACATAATTTCTAAAGACTTAAGGGTTCCTTTCATCCTAGCTGGTGGGTTAAACTCAGATAATGTTGAAGCAGCTCTTACTACTGTTTCATGTGTAGGTTTAGATGTTAGTACAGGAGTAGAGTCTTCTCCAGGAAAAAAAGATCCAGAGAAAATAAAAGAATTTATTACAAAAGTTAGAAATTTTAATGGTTAAGAAGAATATTTTACCTAATAAGCAAGGTCGTTTCGGTAAATATGGCGGTAGGTTTGTTGCAGAAACACTTGTGCCGGCTCTAGAAGATTTATCTAAAGAGTATTATAAGGTAAAAACTAACAAAGATTTCAAAAAGGAAATAGACAACGATTTAAAACATTTTGTTGGAAGACCTTCACCTTTAGATTTTGCAAAAAGATGGACTAAAAAGCTTGGAGGAGCTCAGATATATCTTAAGAGAGAGGATTTGAACCATACTGGAGCCCATAAAATAAATAATACTGTAGGTCAAATTTTGTTAGCTAAACGTATGAAAAAAAGCAGGGTTATAGCTGAAACAGGTGCTGGTCAACATGGTGTAGCTACTGCAACAGTAGCAGCTCGTCATGGTCTTGAATGTGTGGTTTATATGGGTGAAGAAGATATTAAAAGGCAGTCACTAAATGTATTCAGAATGAAATTACTCGGAGCCAAGGTAGTTCCAGTCAGTTCTGGTAGCAAAACCCTTAAAGATGCTATGAATGAAGCTATGAGAGACTGGGTTACAAATGTTGATAGTACCTACTATATTATTGGAAGTGTTGCTGGACCTCACCCTTACCCTGAAATAGTCAGAGATTTTAATTCAGTAGTAGGTAGAGAAGTGCAAGCTCAGTCAAAGAAACTTTTTAAAAAAGATCCGGATTTATTAGTTGCGTGCGTTGGGGGAGGGTCTAATGCCATGGGTCTTTTTTATCCTTTTTTAAATAAAAAGAAGGTTAAACTTATAGGAGTTGAAGCTGGAGGCCTGGGATTAAGTACTGGGAAGCATGCAGCACCTTTAAATGCAGGTTCTGAAGGGGTTCTTCATGGAATGAGAACTTACCTAATGCAAGATAAAGGAGGTCAAATACTTGAAACCCATTCTATCTCTGCCGGGCTAGATTATCCGGGTGTTGGTCCCGAGCATTCATGGTTAAAAGATTCAGGAAGAGCTCAGTATGTAGTTGCTAAAGATAATGAAGCTTTAAGGGCTTTTAAAGAGTTAACTGTTGTGGAAGGTATCATGCCAGCACTAGAGACTTCTCATGCTTTGGCTTATGTCAGGAAGATCGCACCCAAGATGAAAAAAAACAAGATTATAGTTGTTAATATCTCAGGGAGGGGTGATAAAGATATAGATGCAGTAGCTAAGATTGAAGGAATTAAACTGTAATGAGCAGGATTAAGAGAACTTTTTCTTCTTTACAAGAACAAGGGAAACAGGCCCTAATAGCTTACTTGGTTGCAGGAGTCCCAAATGTAGAATCAACTGTTTCTTTAATGCATTTAATGATTGATAAAGGAGTAGATATTCTGGAGCTGGGAGTAGCCTTTTCTGACCCTATGTCAGAAGGACCTCTAATTCAAAAAGCACATGAGAAAGCATTGACTAATAATGTAACTATTAAAGAAGTGCTCTACATAGTTAAAAAGTTTAGAAAAAAGGACAATCACACCCCAGTAGTTTTGATGGGCTATACCAATCCTTTTGAAGCCATGGGAGTAGATAAATTTTGTTCAAGGGCCGCTGCAGTTGGAATAGATGGTTTGCTTCTTGTTGATATGCCCTTTGAAGAAAGCAGTGAATTCTATAAGGCTGCAACATCTCGCAATATAGATATTATCCGTTTAGTTGCTCCAACTACTAACAAAGCAAGAGTCAAAGAGATTTGTTTAAACGCTACAGGATATATTTATTATATTTCTCTAAAGGGAATTACTGGAGCAGCGTCTTTTAACCCTAGGGATGTAAAAGAAAAAGTTAAAACTTTGAAAAGAAGTACCAATCTTCCAATAGCTATAGGATTTGGAATAAAGAATGGTGCTATGGTGAGGAAAATAAGAAATGTTGCAGATGGGGTGGTAGTTGGAAGTGCACTAGTTGAAATCATCTCAGGTAAAAAAAATAGGATAAAGCGAGACTTATCCAACAAACTTAACGAACTTGTTTCAGCACTTTAGGTAAAGATATTGACTAACTGGTTTGAAAAAATATTACCTTCCTTTTTAAAGAAAGATCAGAAGAAGAAGTCATCCATACCTTTAGGTCTATGGAAGAATTGTAATTCCTGTAATTCTATTTTGTACGTTCCAGAGTTAGAAGCTAATTCCTTTGTTTGTACTAAATGTGATCATCATATTCGTATTGGAGCTAGGACTAGATTAGAAATGTTCCTTGACCCAGAAAACAAAGAAGAAATCTCTTCAAACAAGTCTGGCTATGATTGGCTTAAATTTAAAGACACTAAAAGATATAAAACTAGACTTTCTGAAGCAGAGACAACAAGTGGTGAAAAGGAAGCTATAGTAGTAATTAAAGGATCTTTACTTAAGTTACCTGTAGTTGCTGCAGCATTTGAATTTAGGTTTATGGGGGGGTCTATGGGTTCTATGGTGGGACAGAAGTTTGTAGAAGCAGTTGAGTATTCATTAAAGAATAGACTGCCTTTTATTTGTTTTTCTACAAGTGGAGGGGCCCGTATGCAAGAGTCATTAGTTTCTTTGTATCAAATGGCAAGAACTAGTGCCTTCATTGAAAAAATGAGTAAAGCTAAATTACCTTATATCTCGGTAATGATTGATCCCATTTATGGAGGTGTAGCAGCGAGCATAGCAATGTTGGGGGATATTAACATTGCTGAACCTAAAGCTTTAGTAGGTTTTACAGGTCCAAGAGTAATAGAACAAACACTCAATGTTTCTTTACCAGAAGGCTTTCAAAAGAGTGAGTTTCTATTGGAGCATGGTGCTATTGATATGATAATACATAGGAAGGAACTCAGACCAACAATACATCGTTTGCTAACAAAATTTGAATATAGTTAAGCTTTATTTATTGGGATGCCAAGTGAATCTTTAGAAAGCTGGACAAGCTACATTGAAACTCTAAATCCTAAAGAGTGGGATTTGGGGTTAGAGAGAATAAAGCCTGTATATAGTAAATTAATTAATAATCCTTTAGCAGGAAAAGTTGTAGTTATTGGGGGTACTAACGGAAAGGGTTCGACGGTAGAATATTTAAGTAATCTTTTACAGAGCCAAGGTAAAAAAGTAGGTACCTACACCTCTCCACATCTTTTCTGTTTTAATGAAAGAATTAGGATTAATGGAAAAAATTGTTCTGATCAAGAAATTCTTAATAGCTTTGTTGAAGTTGAAAAATCAAGAAAGTCTATTCCTCTTACCTACTTTGAATTTTCCACTCTCGCTGCTTTACATCTCTTTTCTCTTTCCAGCCTAGATGTAGTTATTCTTGAAGTTGGATTAGGTGGTAGGTTAGATGCTGTAAATGTAGTAGATTCAGACATATCTATACTTACTAACGTAGAGCTCGATCATCAAGATTGGTTAGGAAATAATAAAGAGACAATTGGTAAGGAGAAAGCAGATATTTTCCGAACAGGGAAACCAGCGATCCTAGCTCATAAAGTTTTTCCCCAGACTGTATATAAAATAGCTTCTAATAAAGGGGCTAAAGTATATGCTTTAAAGAATAATTTTAATTTTTTAATACATAAAAATAACAAGTGGACATATTCCTTTAAATCTCAAGAAGGAGAATTAAAAATTAATAATATAAAGTTAAACAATCTTTCGATAGAGAGTGCATCGGCCGCATTAACTGCTTTTGCTTTGTTAGGGTACAACTTGAACAAAGAACTAAAAGAAGTAATAAATAAGACTCAGTTAGAAGCAAGGTGTCAATTACTTGGCAATAGATTTCTAATTGATGTAAGTCATAATCCTGCAGCAGCATTAAATCTTAAGAATTTTATCACTAGAAAGTTTGGTTCAACTAGAGAAATCATTGCAATATTAGGAGTAATGTCGGATAAAGATATTACAGGAATGGTTGAGCCTTTAAGAAATGTTATTAGCCAATGGTATATAACTTCTCCTAATACAAAAAGAGCCATGAGGGTTGACGCAATGGTTTCCAAAGTTAAAGAAGTAATTACATCAAAAATAATTAAAACACCCAATGTAAAAGAGGCAGTAGCTCAGGCTTACCAAAACTTCTCGCAAGATTCCTTAATTGTAGTTATGGGCTCTTTTTATACAGTATCCGAAGCTGTACCTGTTATACAATCTATTTTAAAGAACAAGTAGAAATGAAATTTATTAACTACTTATTAATTTTGATCTTAATTTTTTTAATATTCACTTATTATTTTTTTAATGAACCATTTTTTGTAAAGAACAGAGAGTTTCCAAATATTCCTGAACAAGTACTTAACAGATCAGAAGACGAAGATCTTTCAACTCCAAAAAAAGAAAAATTAGAAGATTTAGTGAGCATACTGCAGGAATATATCAAGAAAGGCTTTGATACAGCAGATCAAATCCCGGCTTGGTCACTAAAAGTAAATTCTTACTCTTCATACGAAGAATGTTTAGAAGATTTCAAAGTCTTAAAAGAAGATGATTTTAAAGTTTATATTAGACAAGAGTACATAGACGAAGAAATTTTCTTTGAACTTTTAATTGGACCTAATATTGACAAGACAAGACTCAAAGAGATTCAAGACCAAGTCAAATTGGTTTTGAATATGAATGGCAATATAGTTCCCTACAAAAATTAATGATGATAATTGATTGGCTTTCTCTAATAGCAATAGGCTTCTTTTCTTTGAGAGGACTTTTTCAGGGTATGAGTAAGGAGTTTTCTTCAACTTTTTCATGGATAATTGCAATTTTTGCTTCTTGGTATTTAGGACCCTTTTTATTACCTTTCTTAGAAGATTTTATTACCAACACTGAGTTTAGATATCTTTTAGCTTATCTTGCATCTTTTTTTATGGTCCTGCTTATACTGAGATTCTTGGGACTGGCTTCTTCTAGATTTCTAAATTTAATTGGCCTAGGAATTTTTGATAAGCTATTAGGCGGTCTTTTTGGGACCTTTAAGTCTAGCCTCTTTCTAGCAAGTTTATACTTGCTAACATTGGGGCATCTAGAACAAAGAGATTGGTGGAAGACTTCATATACTGAAGAATATACCCTTAAAATTTATTGGATTATGGGACCCTTACTTGAAAAATGGAAAGTGGAAGAAAAAATTTTTCTAAAAAAAGAAAAGATTAGTCCTTCAGCTTAGCTATAATAAAACTGATCTATGTGCGGAGTAGTAGGAGTAGTCAGTAAATCGGAAGTTTCACCGATGATCTATGATGCTCTGACTGTATTACAACATAGAGGTCAAGATGCTGCAGGAATTGCAACATGTGAGCAAGATAAATTTCATCTAAGAAAACAACTAGGTCTTGTTAGAGACGTTTTTCGAGATACCCATATGATACGTTTAAGGGGGTCCATGGGAATAGGTCATTTGAGATATCCGACAGCAGGAACTCAAGATAGAGAATTAGCTCAACCAATGTATGTTAACTCTCCCTATGGCATTAGTATTTCTCATAATGGCAATTTAACTAATAAAGAAGAAATTAGAGAAATTCTAACTGAGAAGAATATGCGATTCCTTAATACAGATTCAGATAGTGAAGTTTTGCTAAATGTCTTTGCTCATGAATTACAAAAGCAAGGCACTTCTTCTCCAACTCAAAAGGAAATATTTCAAGCTGTGAGGGCAACTCACAAAAGAGTAAGAGGAGCTTACTCAGTAATATTCATGATCAATGGGGTGGGCATTGTTGGATTTAGAGATCCGTTTGGGATTAGACCTTTAATTTTTGGTAAGAGAGAGAATGATTTATTAGGTTCTGATTACATATTAGCCTCTGAAAGCACTGTACTGGATACCCTGGGTTTTAGTGTTTTGGGGGATGTAAGCCCAGGAGAGGCAGTTTTTATAAGCAAAGAAGGGGATATGCACAGAGAAGCATGTATAGAGAACCCAGTTCATACTCCTTGTATATTTGAATATGTTTATTTAGCAAGACCTGATGCTGTAATAGATAATATTTCCGTACACAAATCAAGAATGAGGATGGGAGAAGCTCTAGCAAAAAAAATTATTAAAATTAGACCTGACCATGACATTGAGGTGGTAATACCTATACCTGAGAGTAGCACTACTTCAGCACTTCAATTAGCTAATACTCTAAAAATTAAATATACGGAAGGATTTGTAAAAAATCGTTATATCGGTAGAACTTTTATCATGCCTTTCCAAGAGAAAAGAGAGAAATCAGTACGACAGAAACTTAACCCTATAGACTTTGAGTTTAAAGATAAAATTGTTTTGTTAGTTGATGACTCAATAGTTAGGGGAACTACTAGTAGACAAATTATAGAAATGGCCAGAACTGCTGGTGCAAAAAAAGTCTATTTTGCTTCTGCTGCACCACCAATTCGTTATCAAAATGTTTATGGTATTGATATGGCTGCTAGCACTGAGCTTATAGCCCATAATCGTTCTGAGGAAGAAATAAGTCGACTGATTGGGGCTGATTGGTTGATTTACCAAGATTTAGAAGATTTAGTTCAATCTGCTAAAAAAGGAAATCCTTCAATTCAACAATTTGAATGTTCAGTTTTTGATGGGAATTATATTACTGCAGATATAGATAGTAGTTATCTAAGAAGGTTAGAGGAAACAAGAAGCGACGACAAAAAAACCAGAAAACTAAACTTATAGATTTTACGGCTTACTCGTTTCAATAGTTAAGGTAGGTAAAACAGCATTCTCTGCGGCTTCCTTGTAAGAAGCAATTTCATGGAAATTAAGATATCTATATACTTCTGGACCCATTGTATTAATTTCTTCCATATATTTTTGGTATTCTTCATTAGAAGGAAGGTAACCTAATATAGCAGAAATAGCAGATAATTCAGCTGAAGCTAAGAAGACATCAGCGCCATTTCCAAGTCTGTTAGGGAAATTTCTTGTAGAAGTAGAAATAACCGTTGAGTTGTCCTCAACTCTTGCTTGATTACCCATACAAAGAGAACAACCAGGAACTTCAGTTCTAGCTCCTGATTCTTTAAAGATATCGTAATATTTCTCTTCTATCAATTGATGCTCATCCATCTTAGTAGGAGGAACTATCCATAATCGAGTGGGAACGCTTTTTGTTTTCTTTAACAAGTTTCCTGCAGCTCTGAAATGTCCAATATTTGTCATACATGAACCTATAAAGACTTCATCTATTTTTGTATTAGAAACTTCTGATAGAGGTTTAATGTCATCTGGATCATTAGGACATGCAAGGAGAGGTTCCTTGATTTCATCTAAGTTAATTTCAATTTCTGCAGCATATTCTGCATCATTATCTGCTTCAAGGAGTTCAGGTTTTTTTAACCAAGATTCCATTGCTTGAGCTCTCCTTTCAATAGTCCTTTCATCTCCATACCCTTCTGCAATTAGCCATCTAAGTAAAACTATATTTGAATTTAGATATTCGATAATAGGTTCCTTATTAAGTTTTATAGTACAGCCTGATGAAGATCTTTCAGCTGAGGCATCTGATAGTTCAAAGGCTTGTTCAACTTTTAGGTTAGGTAATCCTTCTATCTCTAAACATCTTCCAGAAAAAACATTTATTTTTCCTTCTTTTTCAAGAGTTAGCTGACCGGAGTTTAAAGCTGCGTAAGGAATAGCATTGACCAGATCTCTTAAGGTAATACCTGGTTGCATATTTCCTGTAAATTTAACCAGAA
This sequence comes from uncultured Gammaproteobacteria bacterium, assembly GCA_913045055.1. Taxonomy (GTDB): domain Bacteria; phylum Pseudomonadota; class Gammaproteobacteria; order Magnimaribacterales; family Magnimaribacteraceae; genus CAJWPI01. The sequence goes on from CAJWPI010000018.1 coordinate 28,149, forward strand.
CAGACTCTGGCATATCTAAAGGCATTGAGCCTAATGTTGCCCCAAAAGCTACTAAACCAGATCCAGCAGGGAAACTTATTCCGAGAGGGAATCTTGTATGGGAATCGCCTCCAGTTCCAACCATGTCTGGAAGTAACATTCTATTCATCCAAGAATGAATAATCCCATCACCTGGTTTAAGCGCTACCCCGCCCCTTGTCTGTATAAATTCGGGTAAAGAATGATGAGTTTCTACATCGGAAGGTTTTGGATATGCAACTGTATGACAAAAAGATTGCATTACAAGATCAGCAGAAAATCCTAAACAAGCTAATTCTTTAAGTTCATCTCTTGTCATAGGTCCGGTAGTATCTTGACTGCCTACTGTCGAAAGTCTTGGTTCACAGTAAGTCCCTGGTCTTATGCCCTCTACACCGCAAGCCCTGCCTACCATCTTTTGCGCCAAGGTATAACCCTTTCCACTTTCTTTTTGACTTTCAGGTCTTATGAAAACCTTTGAACTTTTTTCAGAAAGCGTCTCTCTTGTTCTGTCAGTTAGAGAACGACCTATTATTAAAGGAATTCTTCCTCCAGCCCTTACCTCATCTAAAAGAGTAGGGTTTTTTAACTCAAAAGAACACAAGTCTTTCCCAGAACTATTAGATATGATTTTTCCTTGATGAGGATAGATATCTATAGTATCTCCCAATTCCATTTTAGTTACATCACATTCAATAGCTAAAGTTCCAGAATCTTCTAAAGTATTAAAGAAAATAGGTGCTATCTTGCCTCCTAAACAAATTCCTCCTGTTCTTTTATTAGGTATGTAAGGTATATCATCTCCTATATGCCATAAAAGTGAATTTGTGGCAGATTTTCGTGAGGAACCTGTTCCAACAACATCCCCTACAAAAGCAACTGGATTTCCAGATTCTTCAAGTTTATTGATAGTTCCAATGGGATCTTCAAAGTCTGTATTTTTTAGCATTGTAAGAGCATGAAGCGGAATATCAGGCCTTGACCAAGCTTCAGGACCAGGAGATAAATCATCAGTATTTATTTCTCCCTCAACCTTTAAAACTTTTGCAGTAATAACATCAGGAATTTGAGGTTTTTTTAAAAACCATTCAGCTTCTGCCCAAGAAGTAATTACCTTTTTAGCTCTTTTATTACTTTTCGATAGTTCAAAAATATCGTGAAAGGCATCAAAAATTAACAATGTATTAGATAAAGCCTCTACAGCTATATCTCCAATTTCTTCATTGTGTAAAAGATTAATTAAAGGTTGAATGTTATAACCTCCTAACATTGTTCCTAGGAGCCTGGTAGCTGAATCTGGTGATATTAAGGGAGTTAAAGTATCGCTATTAGCAATATCAGAAAGAAATGCTGCTTTTATATAGGCAGCTTGATCTACTCCTGCAGGGATTCTGTTTGTAAGAAGATCTAAGATAAGTTTTTCTTCTCCTGCAGGGGGTTTTTTTATTAATTCCACAAGATCCGCAACCTGCTGAGTGTTTAAAGCAAGAGGAGGAATACCTTGAGATAATCGTTCTTTCTCGTGTTTCTTATATTCTTCAAGCATAGAAACTGAAAAGTGAGTTTAAAGGGAGCTATTCTTTAGATCATTTTATCACATAAAGCATATAGAAGTTGCGTTCAAAAGAGTTCTAGCTATTATACGAATGTATGGAAAGAAAGGTTAAAACGCCCTGCATTGGAGTTTGCTCTACTGTTTTTGGAGATGAGGTTTGTAGAGGTTGCAAAAGATTTCAGCATGAAGTAATTAAGTGGAATAGCTATACAGATATTGAGAAAGAACAGGTATGGAATAGATTGGAGTCTTTAAAAATACTAATAATGAAATCAAAAATTGTTATTAAAGACTCTTTATTGCTGAAAACTAAACTGGACCTTTTAAAGATATCTTATTACGAGAAGATAGATCCTTATTGTTGGGTTTTTGATCTTATAAAACAAGCAAGTCAATCTATACTTAACCTTTCAGAATTTGGTATAGAGCCTTTATCTGGATCAACTGATAATTTAGTTGACCTCAAGCAAGCAATAGAGGAGGAACTTTTTACACTTTCTGAAGCTCACTATCAAAGGTATTTTAAACTTGAAGATCATTATCGTGAATAATTCCTGGAAAAAGGTCTTAATTGAATCAACGCCTCAAAAGTGGATAGATAGAGCTCTTAAATCTTTAGATATTTTACTTCTTGATCACGCGCATTGTGAAAAAAAAGCTGCAACAACAATCATTTCTCTTATACACAAGTATCCTGAAAAGAATTTAACTCAGTATCTGCTACCTGTTGCCAGGGAAGAACTTTTACATTTTGAGCAAGTCACAGAATTATTAAAGAAGAGAGGCATACCCTATAAAAAACTTAAATCTGGACCCTATGCAAGAAGCTTATATCAAAAAATATCTTCAGAAGAACCATATCGTCTTAAAGATTCTCTATTAATATGTGCCTTGATAGAAGCAAGGTCCTGTGAGCGCTTTCAATGTCTCGTGCCTTTTTTAAAAGGATCTTTACAATCTTTTTATAGTAGACTTTATGAATCAGAGTCAAGACATTGTGAGTTGTACTTAAATCTATATACCAAGATTTTTAAGGAAGACTGGAGTTTGAGGCTTAAGCCACTTTCTAGACTAGAATCTAACTTAATTAATAAGGCCGATCCTCTTTTCAGGTTTCACAGCGGCTTTTAAGCTCTACCTTACCACCAATAAATCATTCCAATTTGTTGTGTACTTGGGTGATTGTAAATATCTTTGCATTGACCAGGGCTTTTTTATGCCTTGCGCTGCAAAAGTAACTTTTACCTCGCCAGTGCCATTAATCTTGTCTATGGTCTCCATGAGTTTTTCACTTTTTGGTCGCTTACATTCTGGTATGAAAAAATCAGATTGATAAATACCTTTGTCATAAAAATCACTTAACATCACGCCCGCTTTTATGAAGTTGTAACCTTTTTTGTAAATTTTTTTTGAGAGTTTTCTTGTGGCATATAAAATATCGCGGGTATCATTTGTTGGTGTGTTGAGTCTGTAGCTTAAAATATTACTGTATTGTTGGTCTTGCAGTCTAAAAGGGTTTGTTCTCATAAATACAGAGACCACCCTGCAGTATTGTTTCTCATGTCTTAGCTTCTCTGCTGCTCTTGCTGCATAATCACTTATAGCTTCATTAATTGATTCTAGAGTTGTCACTTTCTTACCAAATGTTCTACTAACCACTATTTCTTTTTTAGTTGTTGGATGTTCTTCTAGACCAATACAAGGATATCCTCTTAATTCCATTACAGTTCTTTCTAAGACAATACTAAATCTTCTTCTAATTAACTTTATATCGGTATCTGCTAGTTCAAGGGCTGTTGTAATGCCCATTTTATTAAGGTGTTTTCTTAATTTACTACCTACGCCCCAGACTTCTCCGACTGGCATGATAGACATAAGTTTTCTCTGTCTTTCTAGCTTAGATAAATCAACAACACCCTGTGTAGCTGAATATTTTTTTGCACCATAACTAGCAGCTTTAGCGAGAGTCTTTGTTGGTCCTATACCAACACGAACAGGCATGCCAGTCCAGCACCTGACTCTTTCCTGACATTCATAACCAAACTCTTTTAGATCAGTACAGAAGTTTATACCACTGAGATCTAAGAAAGCTTCATCTATACTGTAAATTTCCATACGTGGTGTCAAGCCTTCAAGTGTCTGCATAACTCTAGTTGATATATCTGCATACAATTCATAGTTTGAAGAGAAAGCTACCCCTCCTTTTTTACTAAAAGAGTCTTTTATTTTGAACCAAGGTTCACACATCTTTATACCAATATTTTTTGCCTCTTTAGAAAGCGCAACAACGCAGCCATCATTATTTGAGAGAACAACGACTGGTACATTTTTTAGATCAGGTCTAAATACCCTTTCACAAGATGCATAAAAGCTATTGCAATCAACTAGGGCGTAGGTCATGGTTTAATAAGTGTTTATTGCAGCAATTACGACGCCAGCAATTTCTAGTTCTTCGTCTTCCTTTATGAATATAGGGGCATACTTGGAGTTCTCTGAGGCAAGACAAACTTTTGGCTTAGTTAAGAGCCTTTTACATGTATAAGATCCATTGATAGCAGCAATCACAATACTTTTATGTTTAGGCTCTACACTTCTATCAACAATTAGTATGGCACCATCACCGATAAATGCATCTACCATGGAATCTCCACTGACGCGAACGAAATAGGTAGCTGCTGGGTTTTTAATTAAGTATTCATTTAAATCAATAGGACGTTCGATATAATCATCAGCTGGACTTGGCCACCCAACACGAACTTTATTTAAAAAATAAGGGATTTCTGCAAGGGGAAAATCTCCCTCTGAAGTGTCACCCAGATACTTTACAACCATAAGGATTAATTAAAATTATACTGTATATATATACAGTATAATTAACAACACATTTTGTAAAGCTTTTAACTTAAAATGATTCTAGTAATATGGATAAGGACATGAAGATTTGGATAGGTATTGTAGTTATTTATGCAGGATTTTTTTTCTGGTACACAGATATTGGAGGAAAGTTAGACGAAGAAGAAATTGAGTTTTTCTTAGAAAAAATAGAAGAAAATGCTTCTGCTAACTCTGTTGATTTAATACAGATCAGCTTCATTAAGCGCTTTATGGAAGAAGATACAGGCAGACAATTTCTTATGGTTAATAATATTGATATGGATGAAGATCCAGAAGATGTTGAGGGAGCAGAACCAGGAGAGTCAGCAGAAAGTTTGCTTGATCGATATATGGAGCATATGTATTCGCAACTTCTTAAAAGAGCTTGTCACCCTATTTTTGCAGGTTACGCGATTCATCCGTCAATGGATATAGTGGGAATAGAGGGAGCAGAGATATGGGATCAAGCTGCCTTAA
>CAJWPI010000019.1 GCA_913045055.1 uncultured Gammaproteobacteria bacterium
TATTTATGACAAATTTGCATACTTAGGACCTAAAAATGTAGAATTCGCGGAATCTAATGTCTGAAAAGAAGAAAAAGAAGAATAAAAAGGCGGGTACTTCGTTACAGGAAATTAATATTTCCTCGCCCGGAAGTAACCTCCAATCATATATAAGTTCTGTCCATGGGATAGGGATTCTCTCTGCTGAGGAAGAAAAAAAGTTAGCAGAAGACCTTTATTACAGAGATGATCTTGAAGCAGCAAGAAAGCTGGTTTTAGCTCACCTTAGATTTGTAGTACATATAGCTAAAACCTACTCTGGATACGGCCTTTCAGAAGCAGATTTAATTCAAGAGGGTAATATTGGCTTGATGAAGGCGGTTAGGAGGTTTAATCCAGAGGTTGGAGTAAGGCTAGTTTCTTTTGCTGTTCATTGGATAAAAGCAGAAATGCACGAATATATTTTGCGTAACTGGAAAATTGTAAAAATTGCCACAACAAAAGCACAAAGAAAACTCTTTTTTAATTTAAGGAGTAAAAAGAAGGGCTTGTCTTGGCTTACTGATGCCGAGGTAGAGGCAATATCTAAAGACCTTAATGTTAAACCCTCAGATGTAAAAGAGATGGAAAAGAGATTAAGCGGCTTAGACTTATCTTTTGATCCTATTAGCCTTCAAGAGGGAGATGAGGATACTTTAGCCCCAGAACAATATTTACAAGATTCTGATGCAAACCCAGCTGATATAGTTGAAAAAGAATCTCTTTCAGAATTTAACTCTTCTCAGCTACATGAAGCATTACAAAACCTGGATGACAGGAGCAGAGATATAATCCAAGACAGATGGCTTTCTGAGGGTAAATATACACTCATAGAGTTAGCAGAAAAATATGACATTTCCGCTGAGAGGGTTAGACAAATAGAACAAAACGCCATGAATAAAATAAGGCGGTCTATTAGGATCAATTAATTTTCCTTGTCAAAGAACATCACTAAAAAGGCACCCCCAAGAAGCTATGTTATTAGAAACGGGAGAGTTACAGCTTCTCAAAAAAAAAGTATAAAAGAAAATTGGTCAGAGTTTGGGGTTGACCCAAAAAAGACAGCATTTAAAGAGATTTTTCCTAACAACAGCAGAATTATCGTTGAGGTGGGCTTTGGCTCAGGAGAAAATCTTCTTCATTTATCTGAAGACCAAAACAGTCTCCATTTTTTAGGAATAGAAGTTTATACCTCGGGAATAGGAGCCTTAATTAGAAGAGCCAAGAAGAGGGGAGTGCTTAACCTGAAAGTAATAAATCATGACGCTAGAAACCTGTTCAACAATTTTATTGCAAAAGAGTCTTTAGAAGCGGTTCTTATTTTCCACCCTGACCCTTGGCCCAAAAGAAAGCACAACAAAAGACGCCTTGTAAATGATTTATTTATAAAGAATATTCATAAGACCCTCAAAAGAGGGGGTTTTTTATATTTTAAGACCGACTCTCTAGATTACTTCAAAAAAGTTAATCTCAAATTAAATAACGTTCAGGGCTTGAAGAAAATTAAGATTGAAGAATTACCAATTTTCTTACAATCTATTCCCAAATCAAAATACGAATCTAAAGCTATAACAAACAAAAATCAGGTTAACTATCTGACCTATACTAAAAGCTAACTTAGCTTATCCTGCCTAATTTTTTTATCATTTGTTGGAAAGCAATAGCTCTATGGCTAATTGTATTTTTTTCTTTATTTGAGATTTCTGCCATACACAATCCCAAATCAGGTAAAAAAAAGACAGGGTCATAACCAAATCCATTCTTACCTTTTTGTTCGGTAGTAATTAAACCCTCTAAGATGCCTTCAGAAAATAACGGCTCAGAACCCTTTTCTAAAATGCACGTCATTGAACACTTAAACCTTGCACTTCTATTGCTTGTGTTTTTTAGATTTTTAAGCAGCTTGTTAATATTTGCAGTATCAGTTGCTCTTTTTGAGTACCTTGAAGAGAAGATACCCGGATCACCACCCAAAGCATCAACTTCAAGCCCAGAGTCATCAGCAATTACATTAGTTCCAATTAAATCAAATATATGTTGGGCTTTTATCAAAGCATTTTCTTGGTAAGTAAGGCCAGTTTCTTTAGGAAAGATAATTTTATCTGGAACTGTTTCGATGTTTAGTTCAGTATTTTTAGCAAGGTTCCTTAATTCCTTAATTTTTCCTTCATTTTTTGTTGCAAAGGTTACTCTCATAAATTATTTACAGATTCTATATACTCCAGAAGAACTCAATAAATTTGGCCCAAAAGAAAGGTAAGGTCTTATTTTTCCAGATGAATTCATAAATAATTTTTCTTCTATAGTTATATCTAATTCCTTACAAAGGAATTCAAAATCTTTTAGTGTACACAAATGGATATTGTCACTGCTATACCAGCTTTCTTGCGTACTAACGGTTTTAGGCATCTGTCCTTTCATTAGAAGATCTACTCTCCTTTTCCAATGTCCAAAATTTGGCACAGTAACTATACATTTTTTACCTATTCGGGTTACTTCTTCTAGCGCTAAAAGAGGGTTGTTTAAGGTTTGAATAGTTTGACTCATGAGCACAATGTCAAAACTATTGTTTGAAATTGCATCCAGACCTTCATCAATATCATGTTCTATAACATTTACCCCTTTTTCAATGCACTTTTGAATGTTGTTTGCGTTTATCTCCACCCCCAGCCCTTGAATATTTTTTTCCTTTTGTAAACTAGACAAGATTTTCCCATCACCACAGCCCAAATCTAGGACAGTAGATTTACTTGAAATCCAGTCATTAAAAATCGATTCTATGTTCATCTTTAATTATCTAAAAAAGCATTTATAGCCTTTGTGTATCTTTCTTCGGGGAAAAGAAAAGAGTCATGTCCGTGGCTTGATTTTATCTCAATATAACTAGCGTTCTTTTTAGCGCTAATTAAAGCATTAACAATTTCTTTAGACCTTGCTGGCGAGAATCGCCAGTCAGTAGAAAAAGAAACTACCAACAATTTAGCTTTTATTGAGGCGAAGGTTTTAACTAAATCCCCTTGAAATTCTGAAGCCGGATCAAAATAATCCAAAAGTTTAGTCATTATCAAATAAGTATTGGCATCAAAAGTTTCTGAAAATACATCTCCCTGATGCCTTAAATAACTCTCAACTTCAAATTCCGCATCAAAACCAAAATTTAATTTTCCCTTTTTAAGGTCTCTACCAAACTTATCTCTCATAGCTTCATCAGAAAGGTAAGTTATATGACCAACCATCCTGGCTAGTCTTAACCCCCTTTTAGGTATTTTATTGTTTTCTAGATATAACCCGTTTTGAAATTCAGGGTCAGAAATAATAGCTTGTCGAGCGACTTCATTAAAAGCAATGTTCTGGGCACTTAGTCTAGCAGCCGCAGCTATTACTCCAGCTCTTTTAATCCTATCAGGATAAGAAAGACACCATTGGAGCGCCTGCATTCCACCCAGGCTGCCTCCAATTACGCATTGCCAAGATTCAATGCCCAATAAATCTGAAAAAATAGCTTGGCAATTAACCCAGTCTAATACAGTTATGAGCGGAAAATCAGGACCATAAGTTTTTCCAGTCTTTGGGTTAATGCTCTTAGGGCCTGTTGACCCATGGCAGCCACCTAAATTATTAGGACAAACAACAAACAGCTTGTTTGTGTCTATAGCCTTGTTGGGTCCTATTAATCCATCCCACCACCCAGGCCTCTTATCCGAATTTTTGCTGAAACCAGCTGCATGATGATTTCCGCTTAATGCATGACAAATTAAAACAGCATTGTCTCTTTCTTCATTTAGAGTTCCATATGTTTCATAGACAATTTCAATGTCTTCCAAAGCTTCCCCGCATTCAAGAGTTAGCGGTTCTTTGAAAGCTATTTTTTTGGGCTCTACCAATCCAACTGAATCTTTTTCTAACTTTTTATTATCTTCCATAAAAAAACCTGTCAGCTTTCGCTAAACAGGCAATGCACGGTTTTAGCAGTATTTTTTAAACGCCCGCAAGCTGTTCAAATCGGCGTTAATGAAACCATTATAAAACAAATAAGCACTCTTAAGAAGAGAGGTTACTTAAAACCCAACACTTAATCCATAAGGCAGGCCTGATTCTAAGGCAAAGTTGCGTGCAAGTATTTGTAAAAAATTCAAAACTATAAAGGCTAAAATGGGAGAAAAATCTAGTCCCCCCATTGGCGGCAAAAAAAGCCTAAAAGGTCTAAAAATAGGCTCAGAAAGCTGGTTCATTAGGCTTATGGCCGGGTGTCTACTCAGAGGAGCTATCCAACTGATAATTATTCCAGCCAACATAACCCAAAACAACAACTTAAGGCTTATTAATAAAACTGAATAAAATGACCAAACAATAATTGTAGTTGTACTGGCAGTAAATGCATTCGAAGCAGCAACAAGAGAAAAAGCCAAGTATTGAGTTATACACGAAACAATTAAACTGGATATATCTAGATTAAATATAGGTCTTACAATTCTCCTGGCAAGCCTAGCCGGGGGGTCTATGATAGTCATGAAACCCCTTACTATAGGGTTATAATAATCTACCCTAAATAATCGAAAGAAGAAATTTAGTAGGATTGCTATTGTAAGCAAGTCACAGACTGCTTTTACTAAATATAAAGTAGCCTCAGTCATCTTCTTTCTCTCCAAGGTCGAAAGACCTCTTCTCTCCTGCCTTAATAGCCTTGATTAATACTTCACTAAATTTATTATCTTCTAATACTTCTATGGCCTTTTCAGTTACGCCTCCAGGTGAAGTTACCTTCTTTCTTAAAGACTCGGGATCTTCTGCACTATCTCTAGCAAGCTTAGCTGAGCCAATAACCATTTCTAAAATAAGCTTTTCAATTTTACTTTGTTCAACATTTAATTCTTTGGCTGCTTTTCGCAAAGACTCCAATAAATAAAATATATAGGCTGGTCCTGAACCAATTAGTGCAGTATAAAGGTCAAAAGAATTTTCTTGTATCCAATAAGTTGAACCAACTGAATTAAAGATTCTTTCAGCCTCCTCTCTGTTTTCAACACTAACAGAAGAATTACAACACAAGGCACTAACACCCTTTCCTATACTTACAGGAGTATTTGGCATCACTCTAACTATTTTTTGGTTTTTAGTTGTCAGAGACTCCAGAAGGTTTATTTTTATACCTGCTGCAACCGAAATGAGCAACGAGTTTTCTAACGAAAGAGCTTCTTTAATTTCGTAGAGTATTTTTTTCACAACTTGAGGCTTTACAGCCAAAACAATAACTGAACATGAAGAAATTACTTTTTTGTTATCTGAAGTTACATTTACTGAATAAAGTTTGCTTAAATTATCTAAATCAGCTTGGTCAGGAGAACTAGAAAAAATATTCTTTCTATTTACCTTTTGTTTAATTAAACCCGCAATTAAGGAGGTGGCAATGTTTCCTGCTCCTATAAAACCTATATTTTTATTTTTTTTCATTGTCTGGGACCAAATATTTTAGTGCCTATTCTGATTATAGTGGACCCCTCGTTTATTGCGGCTTCATAATCCTCTGACATTCCCATAGAAAGTGTATCTAAATAAGGAAAGAAATTGTTTAGATAGAGAAAGTGTTTTTTTATTAATGAGAATATTTCTTTCTGTTCTGCAAAACTTTTTCTTGGTTTTGGGATTGCCATTAAACCTCTTACTTTTAGGTTTTTGTATTTCTTAAGTTCATTTATAAAACCTTTAGCTTCATTTAATTTTATTCCAGATTTATTTTTTTCGTTGTCAATATTTATTTGAACACAAATGTTTAGAGGGCTCTTATTATTTTGTCTGTGAAAGTCTAAATTTTCGGCAATTGTTATTTTGTCTAGGGAATGCACCCAATCAAAGAGATTGGAGATCTTTTTAGTTTTTCTTCTTTGTATTGAACCAATGAAATGCCATTTAGCAGGCAACTGAATCTCCTCTATTTTTTTCTCAGCCTCTTGTAAGAAGTTTTCTCCAAAATTAATCATTCCAAGAGATATAGCTTTATTAATTTTGACTAGAGATTGTCCTTTGGTAGCTCCGATAATTTTGATTTCCTTTGGGTTTCTTTTTGCTTTTTTACAAGACTTTTCAAATGATTTTATAAAACCTTGAAAATTATCTGTTATATCAATGGTCATGAATGACAATTACATTGAGGAAGGTGAACTTACCCCCAAGAGAGTCAGTCCATTGAATATAACTTGCTTAACGCCTTGTAAAAGTAGGATTTTTGCCTGAAGCTCTTCTTCTTTGTCGACTAGAATCTTTTCTTCATTGTAATAACCATGAAAACTAGAAGAAAGATCTTTTAGGTAATAGCAAATCAAATGCGGTTCATAGTTATCACTAGACTTCAAAACAACTTCAGGGAATTTTGAAAGAATTTTTAGTAACTCCTCTTCTTTCTCTCCATTAAGTAAATTTAAATTTTTTTCTCCTAATCCTGAATTTACTTTTCTTTTAGTCAATTCTAGATTTTTTAAGATGCTACAAATTCTAGCATGAGCATATTGTATGTAGTAAAGGGGGTTGTCTTTACTTTGTTTTTTTGCAAGGTCAAGATCAAAAGACAAATGCTGTTCTGCTTTTCTGTTTATGAAAAAGAATCTGGTTGCTTCGGGAGACACCTCTTTCATAAGCTCATCAAGAGTAATAAATTGTCCCCCCCTTGTAGACATGGAAATTTTTTTATTTTCTTTGATCAAGGTAGCAAATTGGATGAAAATTACCTCTAGCTTATCAGGGTCTAGTCCAAGTGCAGACATAGCAGATTTAACTCTAGGCAGGTAACCGTGATGGTCTGATCCCCAGACGTTTATTATTTTATCATAGCCCCTTCCATACTTATGTGCGTGGTAAGCAATGTCAGAAGCAAAATAAGTAGTTTGACCATTTTCTTTTTCTATGACTCTATCTTTATCATCTTTAAACTGTGAGGATTTAAACCAAAGAGCCCCTCCTTCTTCATATGTTAGTTTAGCTCTTTCTAATATATCTTTTACTTCATCGATTAAAGAGGGCTTTTTGTTTTGAGATTTATAAAGCTTAGTTTCTGTAAACCATAAATTTTGATTAACCCCCATTTTACTGAGGTCCAACTTAATAGAATGAACTATCTGCTCTAAAACAAATTCTTTAACTTTTATAAACTTATTCTCTAGGTTTCGTCTAGCAAAAGATATAAGGACATCAAGGTCCTCTTCTTTTTTTATTTTTTTTAATTCTTCAATTAAGCGTTTTCTCTTGTCTACAGGAATAAAAAAAACTTCGCCCTTAGACCCCTTTTCTTTGGAGCTCTCTATAATCTGCTCAGCATAGGAATTTATATATTCTCCTTGATAGCAGAATTTTGGATAAGGGAAATCATTGTTTAATAATTGCTCACACCTTAAGAAAACACTAAGGGTAAGTATATCTATTTGCCTTCCCTGATCATTGACATAATATTCTTCATCTACTTTATGTCCTGAAGCCCTTAAAATGTTAGAAAGAACAGAGCCAAATGCAGCTCCTCTGCCATGACCCACATGTAAGGGACCGGTGGGGTTGCTTGATACGTATTCTATTAATATTTTTTTGTTTTCATCTTTCGTTTTGTTAAGACCAAACTTCTCTTTTTCCTTTTTAATTATTTTTAGAATCTCAGAATAGTGCGAATCGATAAGATAAAAATTGATAAAACCTGGTTTAGAAAATTCTATTTTTTTTATAGAAGGATGGGGGGGAAATTTTTTTATTAATTTATCTGCTATTTTCTTCGGGCTCTCCTTAAGCTTCTGGGCTAAAATTAAAGCTATATTCGTAGAGAAGTCACCAAAATTTTTTTCCTTATTATCTTTTATTTCAACTCTAAGCGAAGCTAAATTTACTTCTTCCCATTCTTTTTTTGACTGAATAGCCTTAAAAAGGCTTTTTTTAATTTCTGACTTAACCATCACAGATTATTTTCTTCCTTGGTACTCCCCACTTCTTGTATCAACTTTAACTAAATCTCCTTCAGATACAAATAAGGGCACCTTAATCACAGCTCCAGTAGATAATGTAGCTAGTTTAGTTCCCCCTGAAACCGTATCACCTTTAACCCCCGGGTCTGTTTCAACAACTTTAAGGTTAACAAAATTTGGAGGTGTAATTGAGATAGGCGACTCATTCCAGAACAAAATCTTACATATGTCTTCTTCTGTTAACCAATTTTTATTTGAACTAATCTTATTTTCTGAAATAGAGACTTGATCGTATGTTGTTTGATCTAGGAAATACCAATCTTTACCATCCGAGTAAGAAAACTGCATATCAATCTCCCTAACTTCAGCAGAATCAAGTAGCTCGCCGATTTTGCAGGTTTTTTCTCCCACCTTTCCATTTAATAAATTTCTATACTTAATCTTGTTAAAGGCCTGTCCTTTACCAGGTTTAACAAACTCCTCCTGTATAATCTCACAAGGCTCATTTTCTATGATAACTTTAAGACCTGTTTTAAAATCACTAGTAGAATAAGAAACCAAAATAGAACCTTTAAAATTAATTTATTATTAAATTGTTAATAAAGTTTCACCGAATTTTACAGACTTATTTTCAGACAAAACATGTTTATTTAAATTAAGATCTTTCGAGAAAATTAAAATAACTGTTGATCCCATTTCAAAAAAACCTAACTCTTGGCCCTTTTCTACTGCTTTCTTTTCTTGGGGTCCTTTTTTCCATATGGCTGACAACTTGTTTTTTTCCTTTTCTTCAGACTTTATCCAGTAGGGAATTATACGCCCTACTAACAAAGCCCCCACACAAACTACTAAATATTCAAATTTTGAGGCTTCTAGATAAACCCAGGCCCTTTCATTTCTGTTATAAAGATTAGGAATATTTCTCTGAGAACGGTCATTAACTCCAAACAAGGACCCTTTAACAAAATCAGTTTTAAGAATTGATGCTTTTTGTGGGAAGTAGATTCTGTGATGATTATGGGGGGCAAGGTAAATAGAAGCAAAAAAACCATCTTCGAATCTTTTGGCAACTTTTTTATCCTTTAATAACCCTTCAAGGCTATAACTGAATTTTTTTGCTTGAACTAAGCGGCTCTTAGAAAGGTATCCAAAATCAGTTATTTTACCGTCTACAGGGGAGATAATGCTTTCAGGGTTTGTGTCGATATTTCTTGATTCCGGCTTTAGTTTGCGTGTAAAAAAATGATTAAAACTTGAATAATCACTAGGGATTAAAAGCTCTGACTCTGACATGTCTGGCTTGTAAAAAAAACAGAATATTCTTATTAATGGTGTCTTAAAAATTGATTTTTTTGAAGAAGTAAGCAATCTAAAAAAAGAATTTAAGAACCTTTTTGGCAGAATAAATTGTAAAAAAACCAACAGGTCAGGAATAAATCTATTTGTTGTTCTCTTATATTCTTTGTAACTACTTATTTTTTTGGTTAATAGGACCTCCTTAGATCTAATAAATGAATTAAAGTAAACAGTTAAAATAATAGGCCCAAAAAGACTCCAGTATCCTCCTAACGCATTTAGTGCAATGAAGTAGATTGACCACCATTGAATTAAAGTACCCAGGTAATTAGGATGCCTACTAAATGCCCAGAACCCCTTATTTAGCAATGCAGAAGAGTTATTTTCAAGAGACCTGAACGCCCTTAACTCTTTGTTAGATTTATTCTCTATTGAAAGACCTAAGATAAAAACAACCAACCCCAAGAAGTCTAGAAAACTGAACCCAGCAGATCCTGGCAAAAAATTGATGGAAATAGCAGGGGCAATTAAAAGAGTAAGCAGCAAGCTTAAACTACACACTTCCCTTAGATATGAAGCTAAAGCAGATTTATTAAAAAATTTCTTTTCTTTTTCTGGAATCGAAGTTTTTGTTATAGCTAACCTTGTTCCAATAATAGTAAGTAGCAGGGCTGTAAGCCACTGTCTTAACTCTATTTCTTGGTTGTTAAAGTAAAAGATCAAAAGAACGGAAGAACATGCCATTAAGATTATTGAACAACCTTGGAAGAAAAAGTCTTGAGCTAAAGAATCTTTTTTTCCTTTTGATAACCATACACTTGAGAGAAAGACGGTATTAACTAGAAGAATTAATATAAAAAATTCACTTAAAGACATGAAAAAACCCATTGCGTTGTTAAAAAATTCCCTCTATAGTCTGTCCGCCCGTATGGGGAGGACTCATATTCTTAGACTTTAGAATCATATCATTGATTCAATTGGCTTAGAATTTAGAATAAGGAAATATTAGAAATATTGGGAGATACTTTAATGAAGCGTCTTTATATTTTGCCAGCATTATTGGCAACCATTTTACTTAACCCTTCTTTTATAGTTGCTGATCAAATTCAGCCTCTTTTAGATGTTGGTTCAGACAGACAACAGGCTGAAGAAAAATCTCAGTCGAAAATAGATCAAACTGATGATGATACATCGTTAATAGTAAATGAGTTTAAGACAGTAAGTAAGCAAATAGAGGGTTTACGTGTTTATAACGCTCAACTTACAAAACAAATTGAAGCTCAGGAGGCAAGGCTAAAAGAGATAGATAGAACTATGAAGGAAGCAAGAATTATGCAGAGACAGATTCCGCCCTTCACCAGAAGGATGCTTGCAGGGTTAGAAACCTCTGTTGAGTTAGATTTGCCATTCCACATGGGAGAAAGAAGAGAAAGAATTGCATTCGCAAAAGCTGCAATTGATAACCCTACAGTTTCTCCAGCAGAAGGTCTTCGTCAAGTTTTAGAAGCCTATGAAGTGGAAGCAGAATACGGTAGAAAAATAGATACATACAAAGACACCATTGAAATAGATGGTCAGCCTAGAGAGGTAAACATTCTTAGGGTTGGAAGATTAGCCCTTCTTTATCAAACCTCCGATGCAGATGAGACAGGTGCTTGGAACAATAAATTAAGGCAATGGGAAGAACTAGGAGGTAGTTATAGAAACCCGGCCAGACTAGGTCTCCGAATAGCTAATAAACTAGCCACTGTAGATATGATTGAAGTGCCAGTACAAAATGCGGAGGTACCGGAATGAATAAAATAAGAAATTTATTATTTATAGTTTTCTTTGCAATTTGTTCAACGTCCCTAGTTATAGTTGCCGAAGAGGAAGTTATAGAAGAAGAAGTAAAAGGCCCTTCAAACCCTCAAGAATTATTGGAAATTGTAAGACAAGGTAAGTTTGCTGACAGCGAAGAGCAGAAAGACAGAGAGTCACGTTTTAATGCAGAAAAAGGTAAGCAGACGACTTTGTTAGCAAATGCAAAGGCTACTAGAGCGAGACTAGAAAGAATTGCAGCACAACTGGAAAAAACTTTTGAAGCCAATGAAGCTCTTTTAGTGGTAGCCGAAGCACAACTAAAAGACAGGCTTGGATCTTTAACGGAAATATTTGGCCATCTTGCAGGAACAGCTACAGAAGCAAGGAATATTTTTGAGCAATCTATAACGGCTGCTCAGTTTGGGAAAGATAGAGAGGAATTCTTGACAGGCATTGCAGTTAAGATGGGAGAAGGAATAAGACTTCCAAGCATTTCTGAGCTGGAAAGACTTTGGTTTGAATTACAGAGAGAAATTAATGCATCTGGAGAAGTTGTAATGTTTACATCTGATGTAATCGCAACAGATGGTTCTGTTCAAGAGACAGAGGTAGTTAGAGTAGGAAACTTTAACGCAGTTACAGATGGACAATACTTAGCTTATGCAGCCAGCAGAGGCATGTATGAGGAGCTTCCTGCCCAACCAGCAGGCAGGTATACCTCCACCACTTCAGAGGTGTTTGATGAGGACGCATTCCCTGTTCAGTTTGCTATTGACCCTACTGGACCTCAAGGAGGCTCTTATTTAGCTAACTTGATTTCTATGCCCGGCTTCTTTGGAAGAGTTCAAAACGGTGGAATTATAGGTTACATAATTATTATTGTAGGCTTAGGTGGAGTGGGGCTTTTTGTTGTGAGAATCCAATCTCTAATGACTGTTAGAACTTCTGTAGCATCTCAGATTGCTTCTTCAAGCATTAATGAAGACAACCCTCTGGGTAGGGTTTTAAAAATAGCTGAAGATAATCCTAAAGCTGATACAGAAACTTTAGAGTTAAAAATGGCTGAGCAAATACTGGCAGAGCGACCACCAATAGAAGGATTAAATTGGCTTATTAAGCTAATCTCTGTTGTTGCACCTCTAGGAGGCTTGTTTGGGACAATAGTAGGTATGATTGAGACCTTTAGTATGATCACCTTGTTTGGAACAGGAGATCCTAAGACCATGGCAAGTGGTATATCTATAGCCCTTTCAACTACTTGGTTAGGCCTAATGGTAGCCATTCCTTTAACCTTTATGTATGCGATTGTTCATAATATTTCTAAGGGTATTTTAGGAACTATAGAAGAACAAAGCACAGGAATGGCAGCAGAAAGAGCAGAAGGTAAGTAATAAGAAGGTTTTAGAATCATGTATTTCTTTTACGATCTCTCTGATTCCCTTTTTCAGTTTTTTCAAAGAGGAGGAGATGTTCTTTATCTAATCTTTCTTTTAGGTGTAGTTATAACCTTTTTGATGTTTGAAAAGATTTGGTATCTAAGGTTTGAGCACAATTCAGTTATAGCATCCATAGTTGATACTTGGGAAACAAGAAAAGAAAAAACTTCTTTTAACTCCCTGGCAGTTAGGGAGATGATGATTTCTGAAGCCACTCTCAAAATCAACAAAAACGTAGATTTAATGAAAGTGTGCGTAGTAGTTGCACCTTTATTTGGTTTATTTGGAACTATTACGGGAATGATAGAGGTTTTTTACTTATTAGCAGTTACCGGTGGAGGTGATGCAAAGGCTATGGCAGGTGGTGTTTCAAAAGCAATTATTCCTCCAATGGCAGGACTTGCAGTTGCTTTAATTGGAAATTTTGCTCAACAATATATAAAAAATGTAACCCAGAGAGAGTCAGATATGTTGTACGAGAAATTGGCTATACAATAAGAGGTATTAAATTATGAGAAGATCACCGATAAGTCAGGCTGTAGCAGAAGAAGAAGAGCTTAATTTAACTCCCATGTTAGATGTTGTTTTCATTCTTTTGATATTTTTTATTGTTACGGCAAATTTTATTAAAGAACCAGGACTGGAGGTTAACAGACCAGATGCTGAGACGTCTACTATTCAAGAAAATGCAGCAATTTTGATAGCTATTGGGAATAATGATGATATATGGATAGACGGAAGAAGAGTTGATGTAAGGCAAGTAAAAGCAAATGTAACTAAACTTTTAGCTGATAATCCTCAGGGTTCAGTTGTTATTCAAGCAGACGAGCAGGCAAGCGCAGATGCTATTATAAAAGTTATGGATCAATCTCGAGATGCAGGAGTTTATGCTATATCGCTAGCATCTGAACCGAAGTTTTAGGCATGGAGTTTTTTCAGAATTATTTTGCAGAACAAGATCTTAGAAAACTAGGAAGCGCCTTAGGTGCAGCTTTAGTTGCTACGCTAGTTCTGTTTATCTTGATGCAGATCTTAATAGCGGTTGATGAAGTGTCCATTGGCGACAAAGGTATTCGTATTGCCGATGTTACTATGCCAGAAAGGGACCTTGAATTATTGCAAGATTTAGAAAGGCCAGAAGAAGAAGAGCCTCCTCCAGATACACTTCCACCTGAATTTGATATGACACCGCCAACTGACCTTGATAATGCTGCACCAAGGCCAAAATTTGATATCAAAGGCAGACGAAGCGGAGTCTTTGCTGACGGATCTTATGTTCCAATTTTTAAAATACCTCCTATTTATCCAAGAAGAGCTCAAGAAAGGGGCATAGAGGGGTGCGTCTTATTAGAATTTACTGTAACAAAGGTAGGCTCTGTAAGAGACCCTGAAGTAGTGTGGTCTCAGCCTAGTGGAATATTTGACAGAGCTGCTATGCGCTCAGCTTTAAAGTTTAAATATAAGCCTCAAATCAGAGACGGGCAAGCAGTAGAAGTACCAGGTGTTTTAAATCAAGTAACCTTTATAATAGAAGATGCAAGCAAAGGACCGGATTATGTTCCTGAGGGGTGCGATTAATGACAAAACTTATTTTGAATAAAACCATTATCAAATACTTATTAGTAGTCTCTTTGATAGGTTTCTTACCAGTAGCTTCAAATGTCTCTCCTTTAAACTATACGGGAGCTTCAGTAGAAGCAGCGGATGATGATAGGAAAAAGAAGAAGAAAAGGAAGAGATCTAAAATGCCCAGCAAGAAAGCACAAAAGCTCTTTCAGCAACTTCAACCCATGTTAGAAGCAGAAATGTGGGATGACGCCTTACTCCTATTGACCACAATAGAGGAGGGAGAGAAATTTACAAATACAGATAGGGCAACTATGTGGTATTACTATGGTTATATCTTCTTTTCTCAAGAAAAGTATGATCAAGCTATAAGAGCATACAACAACCTTATTAACGCACCAGACGCAGATTATCGACAACAAAATAATGCTATTTATTCTCTGTCTCAGCTTTCTTATCTTAAAGGTGATTATAGAGGTGCTATAAAATATCTTTATCTTTGGTTAGAGAATGAAGACGACCCAAGCTCAGATGCTTATGCATTACTCGCAACAACTTATTACCAGCTAAAAGAGTTTAGGAATGCTAAGGAAAATATTGAATTAGCAATAGAAATACAAGAAAGCAGAGATGTACCTGTTTTAGATGAGAATGGAGAAGAGACAGGAGCTACTAAAAAAGGAGTAGCAAGAGAGAATCATTACTTATTGAAGATGGCAGTCTTTCAGGAGCTTAAACAGAAGCTTGATGTTTTGCCAATATATGAAATTCTTGTACAACATTATCCTAAAAAGAGGTATTGGGTTCAGTTATCAGGCCTATATGGTTCAAGAGACAGACAGCTAGATCAAATGGGGGCCCTTGAAGCGGCTTATGATGATGAGCTGTTAGATAAGGAAAGAGAGTTCCTGGCTTTAGCACAACTCTTGATGATGCACCAGAATCCTTACAAAGCAGCTAAAGTGATGGAAGATGGATTTTCTCAAGGGGTAATAAAGGAGAAAGAGAAAACCTTAAAAGCCCTTGGCCAATATTGGCATGCTGCAAAAGAATTAAAGAAAGCTAAACCCGCTTACAAGAAAGCGGCTGCATTATCTAAAGAAGGAGAATTGTTTGTTTTCTTAGGACAGGTGCACTTTGGGCTAGACGAATATAAAGAAGCAGAATTCGCTATTAGAGAAGGCATAAAGAAAGGAAAACTTAAAGACGAGTCAAGCGCTTATATGCTTTTAGGACAAATACAGTTTGAGTATCAAAAATGGGAGGATGCAATAACTTCATTTAGAAGGTGTATAGATGTAGCCGAAAGGTCTTTAAGCGATAAGAAAGAAAAAGAGAAAAAGAAAAAGAAGAAGATACAAGACTCAGCAAGGAAATGGATTGCATATACAGAAGGTGAAGAAGAGAGGGTGGTGGCCTTAGAGCTGAAGAAAAAAGCTTTAGGAATTTAATTCTTTTCGTTCGTATTCCACAAAACTATAACTTATATTCTTCTCTACATCTTTTTTAGAAGACCTAGATATTTCCTTCCACTCTTTTTTAGACCAGCAAGGGAAGAATACGTCTCCCCCTTTTATATTGAGATTTATTTCAGTTAGGTACATCTTTTCAGCCATAGGAAAAAACTCTTTATATACAAATTCACCACCAATGATATAAATGTCTTTGTTTGTCTTCAGTGCAACCTTTAATGCCTCCTGAGTGCTTGTAACTTCTTTTATATTACTGAAGTTTTTAGGATTTCTAGTTAAAACTATATTGATTCGATTAGGAAGGGGCTTTCCTATTGATTCATAGGTTTTTCTACCCATGATTACGGCTGACCCACTAGTCAAATTTTTAAAATGACGTAAGTCCTCCTTTAGATACCAAGGTATTTTTCCTTTTTTTCCTATAACCCTTTTATTTGCAATTGCTGCAATCAAAATTATATTCATTATTTTTATATTGCTACAGGAGCAGAAATATGGGGGAGGGGGTCATAACCTTCAAGACTAAAATCTTCATAAACAAATTCAGAGATACGATTAGTTTCTTTATTAATTTTCATTACTGGCAATTTCTTTGGTTTTCTTAATAACTGCTCTTCAACCTGATCAAGGTGATTTAAATAGAGATGTGCATCTCCAAGGGTGTGGATAAATTCTCCAGGTTTTAGATTTGTTACTTTTGCAACCATAAGAATAAGTAGGGCATAGGAAGCGATATTAAAGGGGACTCCTAAAAAAATATCTGCACTTCTTTGGTAAAGCTGACAAGAAAGCTTTCCTTCAGATACATAAAATTGAAATAGCGCATGACATGGAGGTAAAGCCATGTTATCTACTTCAGATACATTCCATGAACTAACAATAAGTCTCCTAGAGTCAGGGTTTGTTTTTATTTGATTTATTACTTCGCTTATCTGATCAATAGACTTTCCATCTTGAGTAGGCCAAGATCTCCACTGAGCACCATATACAGGACCTAATTCTCCTTTTTCATCAGCCCATTCATCCCAAATACTTACCCCATGTTCTTTTAGATAATCTATGTTTGTTGATCCTTTAAGAAACCATAACAGCTCATGTATTATTGATTTTAAATGCAATTTTTTAGTTGTAATAAGAGGAAAACCTTCATCAAGAGAAAAGCGCATTTGGTAACCAAAAACACTTAAAGTACCAGTTCCTGTTCTGTCTTCTTTTTTTATCCCACACTCCTTTACGTGTTTCATCAATTCCAAGTATTGCTTCATTTATCTCTTATTATATTTATATGAGTAAGCCAATATTATAAAACCAGCCAATATCATGGGTACAGATAATAACTGACCCCTTGTTATAGCATCAAATAAGTCGAACCCAATATGAGAATCTGGTTCTCTAAACATCTCAGTTAAGCACCTTATTAGACCATATCCTATAAGAAAAAGAGCAGAAATAGATTTTTTTGGTCTTTGTTGCTTAGCAAACCACAACAAAAAGAAGCCAAGCAAAAATGCCTCGCTAAAAGCCTGGTATATTTGAGAAGGGTGTCTTGATAACCCTAAAGGATCACCTGGGAATATCACACCCCAGGGCAGGGAAGTTTCTCTTCCTAATAATTCAGCATTTAAGAAATTTCCTATTCTTACCCAACCCAAACCAAAGGGTACGCAGGGGGCAATAAAATCCATTATGTCAAAGAAAGATATTTTCCAGCGTTTTGATAGGATTACTGCAGTAACAAGCACCCCAAGTAAACCACCATGAAAAGAAAGCCCCCCTTGCCATATATAGAAAATTGAAAAGATGTTAGCTCCTAATTGATCTATATTATAGAAAAGCATATACCCAACCCTTCCCCCAATTACAGCTCCTAATAATCCATAAAACATTAGGTCACTCAATTGGTTTTCAGAAAGAAAAGATAATCTATTTTTTGCTAACAAATAAATAGTAAAAAATGCAACAAGCCATGAAATGCCATACCACCTTATGGCCAAGGGTCCTATTTCAATTAAAACAGGATTAATCTCTGGGAGTATCATTCTGGCGATCTTATTTTTTCAATCATTCGGATAACGTTTTCTGGTGGAGCTTTGGTAAGAAAAGAAACAGTTATAGCAACACTTAGATTTATTAGCATTCCTATAAAGCCTATCCCTTCCGGGGAAATAGACAAAAACCAATATTCTTCATTATTTAGATGTGGGCTAATAAACTTAAAATAAATTATGTATCCCGAAGTGAAGACAAGACCAGCCAGCATTCCGCAAATAGCACCCTCCTTGTTTAGTCTTTTAGAAAATATTCCTAAAAGCAGAACAGGGAAAAGAGTAGCGGCAGCCAAACCAAAAGCAAAGGCTACAACTTGTGCTACAAAAGCAGGTGGGTATATTCCAAATAAGCCAGCAATACTTATAGCAAGAGCTGTAGCTAATCTACTATAGAGCAGTTCTTGCTTTTCATTTATTGAGGGCATGAATGTCTTCTTCAATAAGTCATGAGAAATAGCCGAGGAAATAGCAATTAATAGACCAGCTGCTGTAGAAAGTGCTGCAGCAACACCACCTGCAGCAACAAGAGCTATAACCCAAAAAGGAAGCTGAGCTATTTCTGGATTTGCCAATACAATAATATCTCTGTCGATATAAACCTCATTGTTATTTAATTCATTAGCTTTATTTAAAATCTTTCTCTCACCATATAAACCCCTCTCATTCAAATAGACAGGCTTTACGTTTTCAAGAGCGTCACCAGAAGAATAATTGATTAATCCATCTGAGTTTTTATCTTTCCAGGCAATTAATCCTATTTCTTCCCAGTTTTTAAACCATTGTGGAGAGTCAGAATAAGCCTTGTCATGAATTGAGTCTATGAGGTTCATCCTGGCGAAAGCCGATACCGCTGGAGCTGTTGTATAAAGCAGAGCAATAAATATTAAAGCATATCCAGCAGACTTTCTTGCATCACTAAAACTTGGGACAGTAAAGAATCTAACTATTACATGAGGCAAACCAGCAGTTCCAAGCATCAATGCAGCTGTAATGCAAAAAACATCTATCTTGCTTTTAGTGTTTTCTGTATATGGAGTGAAACCTAGATCTGAGGTTACTTTATCAAGTTTATCAAGTAGAAACTCTGAGCTATTTACAAGTGTGCTCCCAAACCCCAATTGGGGTATTGGGTTGTTTGTCATTATTATAGAAATGTAGATTGCAGGGACAAGATAGGCAAAAATTAAAACTGTGTATTGAGCTACTTGAGTGTATGTTATGCCCTTCATTCCTCCCCAAACAGCATAAACAAAGACTATACCCATACCTATAAAAACCCCTAAATTAATATCAACCTCAAGAAACCTAGAAAAAACTATACCAACACCTCTCATTTGCCCTGCTATATAAGTAAAGGAAATAAAAATCAGACACAAAACTGACACTACCCTTGCTGTATTAGAATAATATCTTTCACCAATAAAATCAGGAACTGTAAATTGTCCAAATTTTCTTAAATAAGGAGCTAGAAGTAGGGCTAAAAGAACATATCCCCCTGTCCACCCCATTAGGTATACCGATCCATCCTTTCCAAGGAAAGCAATCAAGCCTGCCATGGATAAAAAAGAAGCAGCTGACATCCAATCTGCTGCAGTTGCCATACCATTTATAACAGGATGAATCCCTTTCCCAGCTACATAGAAATCTGAGGTAGATCTAGCTCTGGAAATGAAAGCAATTATTATATATAGGCTAAATGACAGTCCTATAGTAAGAAAAGTCCACTCCTGCACACTCACTGAGTATCACCCTTCTTATTCTCTCTTGAAGATTGATCTAATCTTTCCATTAAATAAACATAAACAAAGATTAAAATTATGAAAGAATATATGCTCCCTTGTTGAGCAAACCAAAATCCAAGTTTAAAACCTCCAATTTTTAGGTTATCTAGCCAATCAGACAATAAAATCCCAAAGCCAAAGGAAACCAAGAACCATATAGTTAATAAAAAAGCTAATATCTTTAAATTTTTTCTCCAGTAAGCAGTTTCTTTATTGAACATCATTTATCTTAAAAGAAGATTTATACCCATAAACATAACAATAAACGCAAAAGCTATTCTTAGTTTTTTTTGTTTCATCCTATGTGCTATTTTTGCTCCCACAGGTGCAGTAAAAGCGCTTGCAAGGCCAACCAGACAAGCAGCGGGCAGGTATACATAACCAAAGGATTGTTCTGGCAAGTTGCTTTGTCCACTACCAACCAACATATAAGAAATCGATCCAGCAAGAGCTATGGGAATACCACAAGCAGCTGAGGACCCTATGGCTTGTTTCATCTGAAGGCCCCTATGGTAGAAGTAAGAAACAGAGAAGATTCCTCCTCCTATCCCAAAAATTCCTGATAACCAACCAATACCCCCTCCAGCTACTATTGGACCTAGCACACTAGTTCTTGGATTTTTTTTGGGCGGTGGTAATTCAAAAATCATTTGTATTGAAGAAATTATAAGGAAGAGAGCTATCAAGCTTTGTAGAGTTATACTTGATAGGGCCCCGGCAGTTATTCCCCCCAGCGCCGAACCTAGGCAGATAGTAGGAGCCAGTATCTTAATCAGCTTCCACCTAACTCCTTTTCGATTGTGATGAGAAAAGGTTGAAGCAGTAGAGCTGAAGACTATTACTCCTAAAGAAGTTCCTAGTACCATATGTGACAAAATATCTTGTGAGACCCCCATAGAAGAGAATATATAAAAGAAGGCAGGAATGACGATAATTCCTCCTCCTATTCCAAATAGACCTGCTAGAATACCTGAACAGGTACCTAACAATAGATATAAAAAAAGATCAATCACGAGAGAATAATCTATTATCTATTATTGAAAGGAGTTCATAAACTAAATTTTGTAGATGTGTTTGATAGTTTTTTCATTTAAGGATAAGTCTCCTTTTTTTAAACAAAATAATTCTTCAGAAAAGGAGTTTGTTCTCTTGGCCAATAGAGATGAATTTTATGACAGACCCACTCTATCTATGCAATGGTGGGGCGGGAAAAGAAATATTCTTTCAGGTCAAGATAAATTAGGAGGCGGCACCTGGTTTGGGGTTACAAAAAAAGGGAAATTTGCTGCCATAACCAACTTTAGAGAAAAAAAAGAAAAAAAATTCATTACTTCTCGTGGAGAGTTAGTCTTGAACTATTTAAAAGACGAGTCAGTCTCTGCTGAAAATTATATATCTAATGTTAATAAAAATGATTATGCAGGCTTTAATCTTATATTGGGAAACAAAAAACAGGTAATTTACATTTCAAATAGATACCATAGGCCTATCAATTTAACTCAAGGATTACACATTCTTGCTAATAATAATTTAAACAGCCCTACAGAGAAGGTAAAAAAAACAAAAAGAGATTTTGAAGAGCTTCTAAAAAATCCATTTGAGTCTCGTAAGGCTATTGAATTTATGAATTCTGATCAAAGTTCTGAAGAAAAAATTTTAATAGAAAACCTAAAAAAGGATAAACAAGAAGAGATACCTTTTCGTTTTATTAAATCAAAAGTCTACGGAACTAGGTCTACAACCCTATTTTCTTTTGATTCTGAGGGAACTTTTGAGATCACAGAACAAAACTACACTAAACAAGGAAAAAAACTGAACATTAATGAATTTCGGTTTAATACTTAGCCTCTTTCTCGGCCATAAAAGATAAATAGCTAGGCAAGAGCTCCAATAAAGCCTGCTGGTAAACACTTTTCTTAAACCATATCACTGAACCTAAAGGATACCAATAACTGACCCAATTCCACTTTTTGAATTCAATTGTCTTAGAAGACTTGAGATCAATGTTTGAATCTTTAGTTAATAATTCTGCTAAAAACCATTTTTGCTCTTGGCCTAAAAAGCTATTCTTAGATATGAAATAAGAAGGCCTTCTTTCTTCAGGCACTTTATATCTATACCACTTCTTTGATTCATAAATAATTTTTAAATCTTCTCTGTCCAGACCCACTTCTTCTTTGGTTTCTCTTAATACAGCTTCCCTTGGGGTTTCTTTTTTATCTATTCCTCCTTGCGGAAATTGCCATCCATTATCACTCTTTCTCTTGCACCACAAAACCTGACCATGCTTATTAACTATTATTATGGCAACATTGGGTCTATAGGACTTCTTATTGAACAATATTTATCTCTTAAAACTCTTAGAACTTCCAAACTATAATACTAAATATAGGGATATATTTTTATGAATTTAATTTTATTTGATCTAGATGATTCTCTTATTGCAGGAGACTGTGAAAGGGCTTGGGTAGATTTTTTGCAGACAAAGGGCCTGGCTGTGGATAGCGATTATTTACAAAAAATAGATGCTCATGCCAATGACTACAAAGAGGGCAGGTTAGATATACGATCCTATGTCCTTTTGCTACTAGAACCAATTAAAGGAAGGTCGGTACAAGACATTAGTAGGTACATAAAACCTTTCTCAGAACTAATTATAGACAGGTTCTCAGACAGAGTTACAAAAACCCTTTTGCGAAAACACTCTAAAGACTTTTGTTTGGTGGTATCTGGAACCCTTAGCTTTCTTGTTAAAGAGATATCCTTTTTATTGGGTGTTAATACCTATTTTGGTACAGAACCAGAGATCAGAAATGGTATTTATACAGGAAAAATAGTGGGAGAGCCCAACTTTGGAGAAGAAAAAGTTAGGAGGATAAAACGCTGGATTAAAGAAAATCAAATAGACACCAATCTTTATAAAATAGCTTATTCTGACTCTTTTCATGACCTGCCTCTATTAGAGTTTGCCGACCTTCCTACTGCAGTAAACCCAGATAAAAAATTAAAAGAAATAAGCTCTAACAGGGGGTGGAAGATAATTGAAAGATCTAGATAAACTCTTCTATTGAAGGACAACTACAGACCAAATTTCTATCTCCATAAACACTGTCTACCCTGCTAACAGGACACCAATATTTATCATTTCTTAGACTATCAACAGGAAACGCTGCTTCCGATCTTGAATAAGTGTGGTTCCAAACATCAGCAGAGACGTGCTCAGCAGAATGAGGAGCATTCTTTAACATATTATCTAATTTATCTAACTCTCCCCTTTCTATTTTCTTGATTTCTTTTCTGATTTGTATCATTGCTTCACAAAATCTATCTAACTCAGCTTTAGCTTCGCTCTCAGTAGGTTCTATCATTAAAGTACCTGCTACAGGCCAGGACATGGTTGGTGCATGGAAGCCATAATCTATTAATCTTTTAGCAATATCCTCAACATCTACATCTGCACTCTCTTTAAAGCTTCTCACATCAAGTATACATTCATGGGCTACCAGATTATTTTCGCCTTTATAGAGAATTTCAAAATGTCCTTTTAAACGATGAGCTATATAGTTAGCATTAAGGATAGCTGACTCAGTAGCTTTTCTTAATCCAGTGGACCCCATCATTTTGATATACATCCAGCTAATAGGCAGTATGCTAGCACTTCCCCATTCAGTAGCACTTACAGGTCCAACTGGAGATTCTTCAAAATGATTTCCTGGAAGGAAGTCTTTAAGGTGTTCCCCAACTCCAATAGGTCCAACTCCAGGACCTCCTCCTCCATGAGGGATACAAAAAGTCTTATGTAAATTAAGGTGAGAAACATCACCTCCAAATTCTCCTGGATAGCATAGACCTACCATAGCGTTTAGATTAGCACCATCTATATAAACTTGACCTCCATATTGGTGTACAACCTCACACACTTTTCTTACATTCGTTTCAAATACACCATGGGTAGAAGGGTAGGTAATCATAATTGAAGAAATGTTATCCGCATATTTTTTTGATTTTTCTTCTAAATCTTTTAAGTCTATGTTTCCATGTTTGTCGCAATTAACAGGGACGACTTTCATGCCAACCATTTGAGCTGAAGCTGGATTAGTTCCATGGGCTGACATGGGTATAAGGCATATATCTCTCTTGCTGTCTCCTCTGCTCTCGTGAAAAGCCGCAATTGCTAACAGCCCTGCATATTCGCCCTGTGAGCCAGCATTTGGTTGTAAAGAAATTTTTGAATAACCTGTAATAGTTGCTAGTTGTTCTTCTAATTCCTTTATTAATTGTTTATAACCTAAGGTTTGCTCTTTTGGAGCAAAGGGGTGAATAGAAGAGAACTCTGGCCAGCTGATTGGTAGCATTTCTGATGTAGCATTTAGTTTCATGGTACAAGAACCCAAGGGAATCATTGCTCTGTCGAGAGCTATATCCTTTTCATAAAGCCTTTTTATATAGCGTAACATCTCAGTTTCTGAGTGATAAGAATTGAAAACAGTGTGCTCTAGATATTTACTTGATCTTAGAAGATCCTTTGGAATGGAAGAAGTTCCCCGTTTAATTTTTTTAATAGATTTAACTGAAAATATAGAAAGAATTTTATTCAAGACCCCCTCATCAACACTCTCATCTAAGGATATTCCTATGTAGTTTTTATTGATACCCCTTAGATTAATGCCTTTATCTGAAGCAGACTTCATAATAAAGGATGTTTTGTCACCTGTATTAACAACAATAGTGTCAAAAAAGTTTTTAGTTTTTAGCTTGTATCCTTCTTCCCTCAATGATTTGGCTAGTTTGATAGTATTTCTGTTAACTTCTTTTGCAATAGATTTTAAGCCTTTAGGTCCATGATAGACTCCATAAAATCCTGCCATAATAGCTAACAGAGCTTGAGCTGTGCATATATTGCTAGTGGCTTTTTCTCTTCTTATATGCTGCTCTCTTGTTTGTAGAGCTAGTCTGTATGCTACTTTTCCTTCTTTATCTACAGAAGCACCCACCAACCTACCAGGTAAAAATCTTTTAAATTCCTCTTTTACAGACATAAATGCAGCATGCGGTCCTCCGTATCCCATGGGAACTCCAAATCTTTGAGATGAACCAATTGCTATATCAGCTTTCAATTCTCCTGGTGATTTTAATAAACAAAGGGCCAAGAGATCAGTGGCTAAGATTGTCACAGCTTTAATTTTTTTTGAATAATGTATTTCTTTAGAAAAGGAGTTAATTTCACCTTGCTCATTGGGGTATTGAAATATAGCTCCAAAATAATCTTCTTTTTTACATGAAGAGGAAGGTCCTATTATTATATTTATGCCTAAAGGCTTTGCTCTTGTTTGAATTACTTTAATGGTTTGAGAAAAACAAAGCTTATCAATAAAGAAGTTATTAGATTTAGATTTTGAGACTCTTTTAGCTAAGGTCATGGCTTCTGCAGCAGCTGTAGCTTCATCTAACAAGGAAGCATTAGAAATATCTAATCCAGTAAGGTCACTGACCATTGTTTGAAAGTTTATTAAGGCTTCTAGGCGACCTTGAGAAATTTCAGATTGATAAGGAGTGTAAGATGTATACCAACCAGGGTTTTCAAAGACATTTCTTAAAATAACTTTAGGTGTAAGGGTGTTGTAGTAACCTTGTCCAATAAAAGATTGGTGAAGACTGTTCTTTGAGGCTATGTTCTTTAGTTGTTTTAAGGCGATCTCCTCAGAGATCCCTTCTTCTAGATTTAAAGGCTGAGTATTAAGAATATCTTTAGGAACAACCTGCTCAATAAACTCTTTATAGGATGAATAACCAAGCTGTTCAAGCATTTCTCTGCTTTCTATATCAGTTATGCCTATGTGTCTTGCAGAAAATGACTTTAGGGTAGGTAAAAGGTTTTGAGAGGAAGTTTTTTTAGATTCAGGCATTCAATCAGTCTTTACAATGCTCACTATATTGTTCTGGTGAAAGTAAATTTTCAAATTCAGAACTATCAGCTACTTCAACCTTAAAAAACCAACCTTCTTCAAAAGCAGATGAATTTACAATTTCAGGAGAGTCTTCCAAAGAAGAATTAACTTCTATTATTCTTCCACTAACAGGCGAGTAGATTTCTGAAGCTGCTTTAACAGATTCAACAACAGCCACTTCATCTCCTTGGTTTACCTCTGAGTCTAATTCTGGAAGCTCCACAAATACAATATCCCCAAGCTGGTCTTGAGCGTAATCACTAATGCCTACGGCCACTATTGTATCTTCCTCTACCTTCATCCATTCATGGCTAGATAAAAATTTATAATTTTCGGGTATTTCTTTCATCAATTTTTGTCCTTAAAAAATTATTTTCCCTTCTTTAACAAACCTTGGTTTACCAATCGAAGCTTCAATCATCTTACCTCTAAGTTCCGAAAAGCAAATTCTCTTATCAGAAGGAGGTATTCTAGCTAAAGCAATAGATTTTTTCAGCGTTGGCGAATAAGTTCCGCTTGTCACGACGCCTTTAGTATTTTTGTTATTATCTAAAAATACTTCATGATCAGTTCTCACTATAGATCTGTCCTTGAACATAAGACCTTTTAGGGTATGGAAGCCTCCTTTCTCTTTTTTAAGTTCAAATGATTTTTTCCCTATAAATTCTCTTTTTTTATCTTCCAAAGACACTGTCCAAGCCATATTACATTCTAGAGGTGAAATCTCATCATTCATTTCAAAACCATAAAGATTCATTCCAGCCTCTAATCTAAGGGTGTCTCTTGCACCAAGCCCCGATGGATTCGCACCACTTTCTACTGCTTGTAACCAGATATTTTTTACTTCTCTAGAAGGAATCATAACCTCGACTCCCGTCTCTCCTGTGTAACCAGTTTTACTGATCAACATTTCATCTTCAATTACACTTTGAAAAGCCCTTTTATTTTTAAGCTCATCTAGTAATGTTTTAGAAAGAAATTGAGAAATTACTCTAAGATAATTTGGACCCTGAATAGCAAGCATTGCAAGATCTTCTCTTAAAGTCATTATTAATGAATGCTCTTTTATATGCTGCCTTATCCACTTAATGACTTTTTCTTTAGTTGCACAATTTATTACCAACCTGTAACCAAAAGGCATTCTATATGCGATAAGATCATCTAACACTCCTCCAGATTCATTTAGAATTGCTGAATATATTGCATCTCCATCTTCTGTTAAGTTTTCAATATCATTTGCTAATATTTTTCTGAGAAATGACTTACAGCCTGGACCCTTAAAGTCTAAAAAGGTCATATGGGAAACATCAAAAATACCACACCCTTTTCTAACCATTAAATGTTCTTCTATTTGAGATCCAAAATTTATAGGCATGGTCCACCCATTGAATTCTATCATCCTTCCTGATGCGGCAAGATGAGTTTCAAAGAGAGCAGTTTTTTGAGTCAAAGGAAAATTATTTTAATGATCATTTTACTTATAATTAATAAATGAGTCCCTAAAAAAATAGTTTTATCCACTAATTCTGTGGATAACATTGTTAATATTTTATTTCTCCTCAACTATTTAATGCATTTTATAGACTGATCAAAATTTGAGCACTTAATAAGTGACTGTAACGATAATAGTCAAGGTGTTATTATTTTAATTCTAAACACCTTACTATAAATATGGATTTATCATTCAATGACTTAAGCGAACTTGAAGAAAAATATTCTTCTATGAAGTCTAAGGGCTTTAATCTCGACTTAACAAGAGGTAAACCAAGCGAAAGTCAGTTGGATTTATCAAACGAATTGGACGGAATTTTATTAAACAGCTTTGTTCTAGAAAATACTGATATTAGAAATTATGGAAATATAAAAGGTCTGACTGGTTGTAGAGAGCTGGGTGCAAAAATCTTAAACTACCCTTCAGGCAATGTTCTTGCTGGTGGCAATAGCAGCCTAACATTAATGTCTCAATACTTGATGAGCCTGTTTCTTCATGGTTCAGGAAAAGGCCCTTGGAAGTCTGATGAAAGAATAACCTTTCTTTGTCCCTCTCCAGGCTATGACAGACATTTTAAATTATGTGAAGAATTTGGCATAAATATGATACCAGTTCCCTTAACAGGTGAAGGACCTGATATTGAATATATTAAGAAAATATCTAAAGAAGATAATTCTGTTAGGGGCATCTGGTGTGTTCCAAAGCATTCTAATCCAACCGGTGATATATACAGCAAAGACTGCATTCAGAATATGCTGGAATTAGTTAATCACCTAGATAAAGAGTTTAAAATATTTTGGGATAATGCTTATGCGGTTCACGACTTCTTGCCTTGCAACTCATTACCAAGTATTTTCGATTTAGCCACTGAGCAGGGGTGCCTTGATTCAGTGGTAGCTTTTGCCTCTACTTCAAAAATAACATTTGCTGGTGGGGGAGTAAGCTTTATAGCATTATCTGATAATAATCTAGAGATTTTCTTGAAGCATTATTCTTCCGTAACCATTGGACCAGACAAAGTTAACCAAGCAAGACACGAAAGGCTGTTTAAAACTTATGAAGATCTTGAAAAACATATGGAAAAACATGCCGAGATAATTAAACCAAAGTTTGAAATAGTAGAGAAATGGTTATCGCTACAAAACTTTGGATCTTGGACTAAACCTTCAGGTGGATACTTTGTTTCTTTTAATACTAAACCAGGACTAGCTAAAAAAACAATTCAACTTGCATTAGATGTAGGTCTAAAGCTCACCCCAGCAGGTTCAACTTACCCTTATGGTGTAGACCCACTAGACCAGAATATAAGGCTAGCTCCTACAGCCTGTTCTGTCCATGAACTTGAAGAAGCTATGGAGATGTTTATTACTTGTGTAGCTCTTGCAACTTTGCAACAAGAGACTTAATTCTTGCTTTGGTCCAAAATCTTGTAAGATTGACCATCAAAATCTCCAAAAAAAACATTCACATCAGGATGTTCAACTGGAGACCGGCTATCATCTACCAATAAGTTTTGCTGAGAAACATATGCGGAATAAAAGATTTGATCGTTTTCAGCAAACACGTGATAAAAGGGCTGGTCTTTTCTTGGCCTCATAGCACTTGGTATAGATTGATACCATTCCTCTGTGTTATTAAATTCTGGGTCTACATCATAAATTACACCCCTAAAATCAAGATATTTATGTTTTACTATCTGACCTATAGAATATTCAGTTTCAATAATGTCTGTCATAACAATAACTCATTTAAGTCTGCTGAAGCATCAAGAAGGTTATCAGAACTTATTTTTGTTCTATTTGCAACTAGCTTTTTGCATACCATAAAATCTTTTGGATTATTTACTGCGTCTACTGCAATTAAAGAATCTTCTTTTAGATAAAATAGTAAGAAGGACTTTCCGTCTTCTGCTTCTCTTTTCACAGTCCTATCATGGTCACCAGAGATGCCCACAATTTGTAATTTATGATCGTATTGGTCTGACCAAAACCAAGGCACTTGGTTGTAGGAGTTTTTTTCTCCAAGTATAGAAGAGGCTACTGTTTTTCCTTGCTCTATAGCGTTGTGTACTGATTCCAGCCTGAGTCTCGTTTGTAGTATTTTATTAGGATGGTTTGTACAGTCTCCACAAGCATAAATATCTGAATCTTCTGTTTGACAATATTCATCAACCCAGATTCCATTCTCACACTTTAAACCTGCTTCAGATGCTAACTCTTGGTTAGGTAGTATACCTGCCCCAACAACAACAAAATCTGTATCTATTTCTTGATTGGTGCAATAAACCTTTGAAACCGAACCCTTTCCTCCAAATGATTCTAGAGCAGAATTTAAGAATATTTTAACTCCATTTTGAGTATGTAGATTTTGATAATATTCAGAAATTAGTGGATCTACAGTCCTGTTCATAACTCTATCGGCCATTTCTATGATACTTACTTTGACACCCAATTGATTAGCAACAGCAGCAACCTCTAGACCAATATATCCGGCCCCCACTATTACTAAATTCTTTTTGTTTTGTATCAGACTTCTGATGTTGTCTGCATCCTTTATATTTCTTAGATAATGAATGTTAGAGAGTTCTGAACCTTCTACATCTAGTTTCCTTACTCTACTTCCTGTTGCAATTACTAATTTACCGTAATTAACAATATTGCCATCGTTAAGCTTTAAAGCTTTCTTTCCTCTATTTATATTTTGAACAGTTTTATTAAGAATAAGCTCTATTTCGTTATTCTTATAAAAGTCTCTATTTTTAGTATGTACCCTTTCAAGACCTACTTTCCCAAATAAATAATCTTTCGATAAAGGGGGTCTTTGGTAAGGAATATGGTCTTCCTCTGCAATAATAGTTATTGATTCTTTATAATCACTCGCCCTTAAAGAAACGAGGCATTGACTGGCGGATTGACCACCTCCAATAACGACAACTTCACTCATAAAAAAAATACTCGAAAAAAATTGTAAATAGAAATAAAGTTTACAACTTATTAATAAAAAAAGAGAGGTTTTAAATGGTTGGAGTATTTGCTATTTTAAAAATACAAGAAGGTTCAAATAAAGAATTTGAAAGTGCTGCCCGACTAATGGAAGAAGCAGTAAAAAAAAATGAACCAGGTAATAATTACTATAATTTCTATAAAGGACAGGATGACACGACATATATAGTTATGGAGAGATATAATTCTCAAGAAGATTTAGATGCCCATTCTCAAACTGAACATATGAAAACAATTGGAGCAGAAATGGGAAAATACTTATCTGGAGCTCCAGAAATAAAAGTTTTTGAGAGTCTATAACCCTAATGTAAGTGTGGTCTAGATAAATATTCTTTTGAAGTCATTTCTTTTATTCTGCTGTAAGTTCTTTTAAATACTTTAGAAAGCTTAGAGCCCCTATAGATCTCCAGAATGCTTACTTGTGAAGAGAGTAATAAGTTAACATTTCTTTCATAACATTCATCAATTAAAGCAATAAATCTTCTTGCTTGATTATCTTGATCTTCAGTTAGTATTGGTATGTTTGAGATAAATAGAGTATGAAATTCTTTACATATTTCAATATAGTCATTAGTACTTCTTGGCCCATCACAGATTGATTTAAAATCAAACCAGATTACACCTCCGGACTTTTTGATTGTATTGATGCTTCTACCAAGAATTGTAATATTATTAGTAGACACCTCCTCCCCGTGCATCAATGCTTTAAAATTATTTTCCAGGATATTTCCAGACCTATCTTCCTGTAACAGAACATGAATTTCAGATTTTTCTAGCTCCCTTAGCCTGTAATCTTGTTTTGATTCGAGTTTATAAATAGAAGTATTTTTTATAATTGTATTAATCGTTGGGTAGAACCTTTCTCTATGCAGACCATCTTTATAAAGATGGTCAGGGTGAGAGTTAGAGGTAGTAATTAAGGTGGTACCTGACAAAAAAAGTTTATCTAGAAATCTAGACAAGATCATTGCATCTCCTATATCTTCTACATAGAATTCATCAAGACAGAATACTCTGTATTTTTTGTTAAGCTTCTTTACGAGAATAGATATAGGGTCTTTTTTTCCTGATAAACTCTTCAATTCATCATGAATATTTTTCATGAACCTATGGAAATGAATTCGTTGTTTTTCTTTAATTTTTAAACTTTTAAAGAAGATATCCATTATTTTCGTTTTTCCCCTTCCAACTTCTCCATAAATATAAATACCCTTTATATTTTTTTTAGTAAATAATCTTTTAGATTCTGATAAAAGGTTGAGATGCAGGAGATCTAAATGTTCTAATAGTTTTAATTGAGCGCTATCTATAGTTAACTCTCCATCTGATAACATTTCCTTATATATTTCTGAAGGTTTCAAGAGAAATCTCAGATGTTCAGAGGTTGTTGGGGTTATGAGTAAAACTATCTATTTCATCATCTACAGGTGACCAATTCTCAGCAGTTGTATTCCAAAAACTAGATTTAACCTTTATCCAAGAAGAATCGTCCAGACTACCGGCTTTAATAAACTTTATTTCTTTCATTTCTTCTACAAAACTTATCAAGGGCGACCCACATTCATGACAAAAACCCCTGTTAACATGTCCACCATCTTTTCCAGTAACAGAGAAAAATTTTATTTCCCCCTTTATAACAACAGAAGAACTTGGAATAAGAACAATAGTTGCTTTTCCACTACCTGTTGATTTTTGACAATCTTTGCAATGACAGTGATGGGAAGAAATCACATCATCTTTATCAAAGTTATATCTAACTAGGCCACAGAGACAACCGCCTTCTACCTTATTAGTCATGATTTCTCCTTACTTTATTTTAAGAAATAATTTTGGTGTTGATTCTAAGTATTTTTTGTATTCTGGGTCTTCTCCCCATCTCTTGAGTGCCTTATTTTCTAGCATGGGGACACCGCTTATTTTTATTAACAATACATATACAAATATAGGAGAAATTAATGTTACTAATTGCCAACCCTCAAGAACAGGAAACGCAATCATAGCAATGCCTATCCAAAGTAGTATTTCTCCAAAATAATTGGGATGTCTAGATAACTGCCAAAGACCTTCATTAATAAATTTGTGTTCGTTTTCTCTTTTTCTATTAAAAGTAGTCTTCTGTGAATCAGCTATAACTTCAATAGAAAATCCAATGAACCACAACAAGAAACCCAAGTAACCAAAAGGGCCAAGGGCAACTAACTTAGTTGAAGCCAAAGCAGCAAGAGCAGCACAGCTTGTAATAAAGACCCAAAGACCACCTATGGTCCACGTTGCAAGAAACCACCAAAACTTAGTTTTCATTACATTGAACCTGCTGTCTTTACCTTTTTCTTTTACCCTAAGGAATAAAAAAGTACCAAGACGAAAAGCCCATATCCCAACTAAGACAATTAACAACATACTCCTTAAGTCGATATCTGGTTTATTTAAGATAGCGAAAACTAGAACAGCTATATAAGAGATTGAACCAGTCAAGTCGAAATAATGTTCTGTCTGGTAAACATAAGAAGGAATAAAAATTATCCAATGTAATAAAAAACCTATAACACCGCACAACGCAAACAAAGAATAACCATTAATCATAATGCTTCCTTCGCTGGCTGCAAAAATTATTCCTGTAGCTACTAACAAACAAATTAAAATGCTAGATATCGACAATTGTGTGCTCATAGAAGGATTATAAAGAAATGAAGTTGTGGTGCCCAGAGGTGGAATCGAACCACCGACACAAGGATTTTAATCATCTTGCAGAAAGAAATGTTCTGGATTTATCGAGAATCCTAATCCGCCATAAGCTC
>CAJWPI010000020.1 GCA_913045055.1 uncultured Gammaproteobacteria bacterium
GCCTAGCTACATCTAGATTTGTTTCTTTTCCGTCCTCAAGTACTACTTTTATTGTTGGCTCTTTTTCTTGTGTTTTTTCTTCTGCTTGTTCTTCTCTTGATCTTATTTTTTTTCTTTCTTCTCTATAGAGGACATAAGTTCTTGCTACTTTCTGCTCTCCAGAGCGCATAAGTTCTAGCTCTACCTGATCTTGTATCTCTTCTATGTGTAGAGTTCCTCCTGAGGGCATTCTCCTTTGGAAAGTCTTCGTTACGGAATTCGCCAGTTCATTGACTTGATTATGTATTCTCGTTGATGCTGCTGCTGCCCCTCCTTCCACAGCTAAGAAAGCTTTTGTTATTGCTATAGCTATTTTTTCTGCTTCATAAGAAACGACTGATCCATTTCTTTTTATTACTCTCATTTTCCCCGGAGCTATTGCTAAATTCTCTTCTTCTATATTTATTTCCTTTTTTTCGTTTTGTTGTGCTGTTTCGGTTATATTTTCCATTTTTTTGCCTTTTTCTGTGTTTTCGCTTTTTCTTTTGACTACTACATATAGTGTTTATTTTTTCTTAGATACACAAGATACTGTGTTTTTATGCAAATTACAATACAATAAATACATATAATTTTTGTGGATTAGATGTGGATAACTAGTTATTTAGCTTTTTACTTTGTTTTGTGTTCTCCTTATAGTAGAGGGGCATTGTTTTATGACTAAAAAAATCATTTCTATTGACCAGGGTACAACAAGCTCGAGGGCCGTTCTTTTTGACGATAAGTTTCAGCTTATTGATTTTGTGCAAAAGGAATTTTCTCAATCTTTTCCTTTTGAAGGAGCTGTGGAACATGACCCTAGTGAGATTTGGAGTTCTGTTTTTGGTGTAACCAAGGAATTAATTAAGAATAATTCTATTACTCCTAATGATGTTGCTTCTATAGGCATAACGAACCAAAGAGAAACAACGGTTATATGGGATAGAAAAACTGGTAAACCTATTTACCCAGCTATCGTATGGCAAGACAGGAGGACTTCCAAATTTTGTGAAGATCTAAAAAAGGAAGAAAGACTAGAAGTAGAAATTCAAGAAAAGACAGGCTTGCTTATCGATCCTTATTTCTCTGCAACTAAAATCAGTTGGATTTTAGATAATGTTGAAGGGGCTAGAAAAAGAGCACAATTAGGCCAATTAGCATTTGGTACTATTGATAGTTTTTTAATATGGCACCTAACAGAGGGAAAACATCACAAAACTGATGCCACAAATGCTTCAAGGACCATGTTATTCGACATTAAAGAGCAAACTTGGGATAGAGAGCTATTAAAGCTTCTTGATATTCCTGAAACTATATTACCGGAGGTTTGTGATTGCATTCATGAATTTGGTAACACTTCGCTGTTTGGAGGAAATATAAGTATAGGAGGAGTGGCAGGAGATCAGCAAGCAGCTTTAGTAGGTCAGTGCTGTTTTAATGCTGGGCAAGCAAAAAGCACTTATGGGACTGGTTGCTTTCTTATAGTCAACACTGGAAAAGAAAAGTTAACTTCTAACAATAGGTTGTTATCAACTATTGCCTATAGAGTTAATGGTAAAACTACCTATGGTCTTGAAGGCAGTATTTTTGTAGCTGGATCTGCAGTGCAGTGGATGCGTGATAACTTGAAATTTTTTAAATCTGCAAAGGAAACAGAAGAAATAGTACAAAAAAGACATGATGAGTCAAAGGTTCTTATGGTGCCAGCTTTTACTGGAATGGGAGCACCTCATTGGGATCCAAATGCAAGGGGATCAATTTTTGGTTTAAGTAGAGATACAAGTGTTGCTGACATAACAGCGGCTACTTTAGAATCTATAGCTTTTCAAACAAGAGATCTTATTGAAGCAATGAAAAAAGATGGAGCAATTCTTAAGGACCTTAGGGTTGATGGGGGTATGGTTACTAATGAATGGTTTTCTCAACAGTTAGCAAACACTTTAAACCTATCTGTTTTCAGGCCAAAGATCTCAGAGACTACAGCTTTAGGGGCAGCTTATCTGGCAAGTGTCCAAGCGGGAATGAACCCCAATATAGATTCATTGACTGAGTCTTGGTTTTATGAGAAGTCCTTTTTACCAGAGCAAGAAACTGTCAATAGTCTAGACAGGAAATATAAAGTTTGGTCGGATGCAGTGGCGCGTACTAAAGGTCTTTTTAATCCTTAAGTAAATGTAACAAAAGACTTTTTTGCACAAATAATCTGTTACGAGCTTGACTCCACACCCTACTTCTTTCGTCTTCAAGCATATCTGGAGAAATTTCTTGACCTCTAATAGCAGGTAGACAGTGCAGGAATATCGCATCTTTTTTTGCTAAATCCATTATTTTGGGAGTTACTTTAAACTCTTTAAAGCTTTTTTCGCGTTCGTCTTTTTCTTTTTCTTTGCCCATAGAAACCCACACATCTGTAGTGACAAGACTGCTGTTGCTAAGCGCTTTATCTATTTCTTCTGTAAAAGTTACAGAAAGTTTATTTCTTGTTTCCTCAGAAGGCCAAAACTCTTTTGGGCTTGCTACATGGAGTTCAAACCCCATTAATTTTGAAGCTTCTTCATAGCTATAACAAACGTTATTAAAATCTCCAATCCAGGCAACTTTTTGCCCTTCTATTTCTCCATTATTTTCATCAAAAGTAAGAAGATCAGCTAATATCTGACACGGATGTGATAAATCACTTAAACCATTAATTACAGGTACCGATGAGAAAGCAGAAAATCTTTCAATAGTTTCATGTTCAAGGGTTCTAAGTACAATGGCGTTTGTCATTGAACTTATAACTCTAGAGGTATCCTCTAGAGATTCTCCTCTTCCAAGTTGAAGATCATCTATTGGAAAAAAACTTGCAATTCCACCAAGTTGAGCCATTGCAACTTCAAAGGATATCCTTGTTCTAGTCGAAGCTTTCTCAAAGATTAAGCCTAAAAACTTCCCTTTTAATT
Organism: uncultured Gammaproteobacteria bacterium; assembly: GCA_913045055.1. Lineage (GTDB taxonomy): Bacteria > Pseudomonadota > Gammaproteobacteria > Magnimaribacterales > Magnimaribacteraceae > CAJWPI01. Next base: position 2,961 of record CAJWPI010000020.1, read on the forward strand.
TTTCTGAGTATTGATTCTCTTCTTTTAATTTTTTTGCTTTCTGAATAAGTTCAGTAATTTGACCTTTTGAAAGATCTTTTAAATTTAAAAAATGCATAACCAGTTAAAAAAAGCTTGGATTCTATAGGTTATCGAGAAAGCAATCAAATAGTGTTATGCTGCCAACCTTTTTACTTTGATGCCTATGGTTAAGTATAAAATTAAGACTTTAAGTAATATTTCTTCAAAGGGGTTAATGGCTTTATCTCAGAGCTCTTGTTCTATTGACGACGATTGCAAAGACCCTGACGGAATTTTAATTAGAAGCACTAAACTTGAGAAGACATACCTTAATAATACTCTAAAAGCTATCTCTAGAGCAGGAGCTGGTTTTAATAACATACCTATAGATGCATGTTCAGAAAAGGGAATAGTTGTATTTAATACACCAGGAGCTAATGCAAATGCAGTCAAAGAGCTAGTATTAGCAGGATTAATGCTTTCTTCCCGTAATGTTTTCTCAAGTATAGATTTTGTCAACAACTTAGAGCACCTTAAGCATATGAAAGATCTGGAGCCTTTTCTTGAAGAGAACAAGAAAAGGTTCAAAGGAAGAGAATTATCTGGATCTACTTTAGGGGTGGTTGGTTTAGGGGCAATAGGTTCTAAAGTTGCTAGAATGGGAGTAGCTTTAGATATGAAAGTTGTTGGCTATGACCCAGCTCTTTCAGTAGAAGCTGCTTGGAGATTGCCCAGCCAAGTAGAACCAGCAGACTCTATAGAAGATTTATTTTCAGTAGCTGATTTCATAAGTTTACATATACCTGCAAATGATAAGACAAAGGGCATAATAGACTCTAAACTTCTAGATAAAGCTTCTAAAGCTTCTCTGTTAAATTTTGCTCGGCATGAAGTAGTGGATGAAAAAGCAGTATTAAGAGCTTTAGACAAAGATTCTTTGTCTAATTTCATAACAGACTTCCCTACACCAGAACTTATTAAAAGAGCAAATAGAGAAGGTGATGTACTACTTTTACCTCATATAGGCGCTAGCACCAATCAAGCCGAAGAAAATTGTGCTGTTATGGCGGTTCAGCAATTAGCAAATTTTTTAGAAAATGGAGATATAACTAATTCGGTAAACTTTCCTAATGTCAGACTCCCTAGGTCAACTAAATACAGACTAGCAATAACAAATAAAAATGTACCAGCTATGATAGGACAAATTGCAACCAGTTTAGGAAACTTAGGTCTGAACATTGCTGATATGACGAATGTAAGTAGAGGCGAAATAGCCTATAACCTTATAGATATAGAAAATAAAGTTGTCGAAAAAGCTTTAGAGGAATTATCTTTAATAGAGGATGTTATTAATGTGAGATTGATTAGTTAATTATCTTAACTCCAGCATACATTCTTTTGTATAAGGAACTAGATCTTTCATCCTACCCTCTTTCATTTTTAACACCCATTCTGGATCAGCCAACAGAGCCCTTCCTACAGCTACAAGATCATACTTACCATTCTCTACATCTGAAAGAGCTTTGTTTATACTAGCGGGTTTAGAAGCCTTAGCTTCTTCCTCCCACCGAGTTGTTTCTTGAAAGTCTTTATCAAGACCTACACTGCCTACACTTATAGTAGGGAGCTTTGAAAAAGACTTTGTCCAACTTGCCAGGTTTTCTTCTGAGCCCTCAAACTCAGGTTCCCAATATCTTCTCATGCTAGTATGTAAGAAATCTATTCCAGAAGATTGAATAGGTTTTAGAAACTGTTCAAGTTCATCGGGAGAATAGGCCAACTTTGCTTCGTAGTTTTGTTGCTTCCACTGGGAAAATCTTAGCCCTACAACAAAATCTTTATCTACTGTACCAATTATTGATTTGATTATATCTGTTGCAAATTTCGTTCTTTTTATAATACTTCCCCCATAATCATCTTCTCGTTGATTTAATATTTCCCAAAAGAAATTATCTATAAGATATTCATGAGCTCCATGTATTTCTACTCCATCAAAACCTATTTCTTCGCACCAAAGAGCATCTTGAGTATACGCTTCTATAACTTCATCAATATCTTTTTTTGTCATTGCATAACCTTTCTTCTTTCCAGGAGAGGTTAGACCGGAAGGAGTAAAGCCAGGAATTTCTGGGTCTGGATCCATACCCTTTTTTCTAATAGCCCCAGAATGCCATAATTGAGCTATCATTGAACCGCCTTCATCTTTTACTCCTGATACTACCCTTTTCCATCCTTCTCTAGCTTCTTTTGTATCCAGTCGAGGACAATTTGGGTAAGCACTTGATGCTTTATGACTTAGTTCAATTCCTTCTGAAATAATTAAACCGACTTCTGCTTTAGCTCTTCTTTTATAATAATTCGCTACTTCAATGGTTGGTATTCCACCAGGAGACATGTTTCTTGTCATTGGCGCCATAACTATCCTGTTTCTTAATTTTAATTTTTTTAAATGAAAAGGTTCGAATAACATTTCTATCTCCTTGTATTTAATCAGGTTTTATTTTAGTTATGATATGTGTTTGAAATCTTATAATTAATAAGATCTTTTTCTACATTTAACCACAATTGTGTCTAATTAAAAAAGAACTTATTTAAAAACTTATTTTCAACCTATTGTATAATATAAGTTATTGATATTATTATTATTTTAAGAATAGATTAAAAATTAATCAATTTGCTAAAAGGGTTATTTTCACTAGCATTAATTATTTTATCCAAAGACTTATCCACAGTTTTTGTGGATAAAATTTATCTTTAATTGAATTAGATTATTATATGAAGCATATGAATAGTGAAAAGGGTAAATTAAAAGAAATTTTAGGTGTTTCCTGGTTCAATCTTTTAGTCAAGGAGTTCGAAAAATCCTATATGAAAGATTTAAGTATCTTTCTTAACTCAGAAGTAAAAGAAGGCAAAGAAGTTTATCCAAAAGGAAATGAAATGTTTCTATCTCTCAATTTAACCCCTTATGATGAGGTGAAAGTTGTTATCATTGGTCAAGATCCTTATCACGGTCCAGGTCAGGCACATGGTCTTTCATTCTCGGTACCAGAAGGGGTCAAAATTCCACCTTCACTGCACAATATATTTCTAGAATTGAAAGAGGACCTTAATATTTCTATTCCACAAAATGGTTTCCTTTTAAACTGGGCTCAACAAGGGGTCTTACTACTTAACAGTATTTTATCTGTTGAAAGAGGGAAACCAGGATCTCATTCTTTAAAAGGTTGGGAGAAATTTACCGACAAGATTATTGCATTGTTAAATAACAAAGAACATATAGTTTTTATGTTGTGGGGAAATTATGCCGCTCTGAAAGGAAGGGAAATAGATGCCTCTAAGCACCTAGTTCTCAAATCTGCCCATCCATCTCCCTTATCTTCCCATAAAGGTTTTTTTGGGAACAAACATTTTTCTAAGTGTAACAAGTTCTTAGATACTAAGGGTATTGAACCTATAGACTGGCAAATTTAAAGTTTTTTATTCTGTCAACTAAGTATTTATCTGATTATATTGAAGGGAATGTTTAATTCTTCAATTTCTAGATCTTCTGCTTTATCTTGAATCTTCATAGAAGCAATACAGATTAACCCTTCTTCTTTCTTTGCAACCTTTAGTATATTTCCAACCTTTTTTCTTAGGTTAGTTTGTATGGTCATATTTTCTTGGACTGCTCCTTTCGTAATTTGACCCAATCGTATCTTGGGTAAATTTTTTGCTCGATAATGCATCCTTGCTACTATTTCTTGTCCCGTATAACATCCTTTTTCAAAATCAACTCTCTGTGTCTTTTGGTAATTAAGTTCATGAGGAGTGTAAAGCCCAGAAAGCTCTTGAGTTATTTCTATGTTATCCGCATAAATATCATCAACATTCCACTTATTTATATCATTTGAGAGGGGAGTAGATGTAATAAGGGGAGAATTATCATTCTTTTTGCTTACGACTAAAAAGAATTCTTTTTCAAGATAGTCAATTAACTTAAGCCCTTTATAATAAAAAGTGTTTTGTTCATTACTAGTTTCTAAATCCTGAATCTTTACCTCTGGTTTTGCTAAAGCAAAGAGTTGGTAGTTATTATCTTGCTTAACTTCTACTTTATAAAAAGGGAAATATTTCTCTAAAGCCCCAATAGTTTTTGAAGAGGTTTCTTTAAGGCAAATCAGATTAAATTGATTAGGATTTTCAAAAGTTAATATAAAAGAACTAACAACCCTTCCTTTTACATTACATAAAGCTCCCAATGAACTCTGTTCCTCAGAAACTTTAAGTACATCGCAAGTTAATTGTCCTTGCAACAATTCCTCAGCTCCTTCTCCAGAAAAAGTGATAACTGTCAAATTATCAAGTATTATCATTTCATCGCCTACCTTACATTATTATAAACTTTCTATGGCTAGCAATTTAGATAAAAAAATTCTTTGGCAATGCAGGAGGGGGATATTAGAACTTGATTCAGTCTTAGCATCCTTTGTAGAAAATCATTTTGTTAAACTAAATCAAACAGAAAAAGAGTTGTTTCAATTATTATTAACACATGAGGATGTTGACTTAATGGATTGGTTAATTAACCAACAAGCATCACCTCCAGATACTTTAAAAGAAATGATAGATAAGATTATCAACAATCATAGGATTGCTAATGAAGAAAAATAAGCTCACCTTGGTAGCAGATATTGGGGGGACAAATGCAAGGTTAGCATTAATAGAAAATAATTTTAACTACCAAAAAAAGAGATATTTTAAAACTAAAGATTTTGGCTCCTTTGAAGCATTAATTTCTTATTATCTTCAAGAGTCCTTAAGTTCTGAAAGTGTTGATGAAGCTATTTTTGGTGTAGCAGCTCCAATAACAGCAGACAGAGTTCAATTTGTTAATAGCCCTCTATCATTTAGTCAAATGAGTTTAAAAAAAAATTTTAATCTTAAAAAATTAACTGTGCTGAATGATCTTGAATTACAAGCCTATTATTTAATGAGACCAGTCAAAAAAGAGATTCAAATACTTAGCAAAGGACGCATCATTAAAAAAAGCGGAAAAGTCTTGGTTTCTCCAGGGACTGGCTTGGGCTTATCATTTTCCGTAGGGAATAAAGTTCTTTCTACAGAGGCGGGTCACCTTTATGTACCTTCAAACATTCCTAAAATCAGAGATTTAGTCAATAAGTTCACTTTAGAGTTTAAACGAATTCCAACTTTCGAAGACTTGCTATCCTCAGCAGGTATAGTTTTTATCTACCAACAAATCTCTAAATCAACGACGAAGAAAAATAGTAAAAGAATTTTAGAAAATAAAACTAGTGATAAATTTTATGCTAAAACTAGAGAACTCTATATTTATTTACTTGCCATTTATTTACGATATGTTGCTCTGATCTTTGGAGCTAAATGTGATATTTATTTGTCAGGATCAATTATTAAATCTATTTCCAAAGATTTAAAAACTAAGGCGTTTAGAAAAGAATTTGAAAATAGTGACAAAATGAAGATTTTGTTACTATCAACATCAATTTTTATCATAAACTCATCAGATATAGGCCTAAAGGGGGCTAGAAATTATAATGATATTTTGTAGAGACTATATGTTTTCAAACATTTTTTTTAAAATGACGAACTTTTAATAGTAAAAATAGTCTATACCAACCATGCAAGAGTCTCATTTGAAGAAGGTAAGTAATAAAGACGAGGACATAGCTCTGGTACATAGAGCCCAAAAGGGTGACTATCGAGCCTTTGATCTTTTAATTTTAAAATATCAAGCAAGGGTTATTACTTTAGCTAATAAATTTGTTAATGATAAGCAAATAGCTGAGGATATAGCTCAAGAGTCTTTTATTAAAGTATATAAATCTATTGGCTCTTTTAGAGGCGAGAGCGCTTTTTTTACCTGGTTATACAGAGTTGCTGTAAATACAGCTAAGAATTACCTTAGTTCAAAAAAAAGAAAGAAAGAGATGCTGGTCTCAGATATAACAGATTCTGATACAACAGACCCCTTGAGTGCTTTAACAACAGAGTCTCCTGAAGACATACTTGCTGCAAATAATCTTAGAGAAATTATTTTAAAATCTTTTGGTGACTTACCTGAAGAGATAAGAACGGCCTTATCACTTAGAGAATTCGAGGGGTTGAGTTATCAGGAAATAGGCAAAATTTTAGATTGTCCAGTCGGCACGGTTAGATCTCGCATATTCAGAGGTAGAGAGCAAATTCAAGAGGCTATAGATCATTTATTGCCTTCATCAATTCATGCAGGGAATGAGAGGAGAAAAAAAGAATGAATAAAGCTATTAAAGAGAGAATATCTGCGCTCCTTGATGGAGAGTTATCAGAATTTGAGACTAGAAGAGTTATAGAAGAAATTAAAGATGATCCGCATTTAAAACAATACTGGAGCTCTCTAGTAGCTGTTAGAGAAGGTTTTAAAGAAGAAACTTTGTCTTTTATAAAGAGTGACATTTCTAGAGATATAGCAAACGAATTAGGATATAAGACCTACCCAGAAGAGAAAATATCAAAAGATGAATCTACATGGTCTATAACTAAATCTAGCTATGTTGCAGCATCAGGAATAATTGCAGTTATTGTGGTGCTAACCTTTAACATGCAAAACACTATTTCAGTAGATATGGTAGCAGAAGACTCTTTCTCTACCCAAGCTTCTCAACGCATAGCTCAAGCAATAGAGAGCCCTGAAGCTATAAATTTATTAAACACTGCTGTGCAAGGTATAGAAGCGAAATTAGAAGGTTTAGATTCTTCTTCTCTTGGAATGATACAAGCTAATTATGTAGTCCCTTCCAGTGGACACAAGTTTAAAGTTAATCTCTCTCCTATATCATCTTCATATGATATCAGTACTAATCAACCTTCAAAATTAGTTTACTTGAGAACCAACAAAGGTTTATTTCTACTTTCAATTAGTGGCAATATAGATTCTAAGCAAAAAGCTAAAATCTTACGCAATGCTGCTGTAAGTTTTAATACAAATAAATAATTTAAGGAAAATTTAATATGAGCAATTCTAAACTTGCTATATTCCTAGTAACTTTCTTTAGCATTATTAGTCTAGAAGTTTTTTCTAAAGAACTTCCTGATTTTTCAGAATTAGCTGAGGTTTCTTCACCTGCAGTGGTTTATATTAGAAGTAAAAGAACTGTAACTTCTAGTTCAGCAAGAAATCGAGGATTTAATGACCCATTCTTTGATGATTTTTTTAGAAGATATTTTCCTGATGAGCAACAAAGAGGCGGAAGGGAAAGACAGACCCAATCAAGTGGATCTGGATTTATTATTTCCGAAGATGGGTATTTATTGACTAACAACCATGTAGTAGAAGGTGCTGATGAGATCACTATAAGTCTTAAAGATAGAAGAGAATTCAAAGCAGAGATAATAGGCTCAGATAAAAGATCTGATGTTGCACTGTTAAAAATTAATGGAAATGACCTACCCATTGTTCAAGTAGGCAACTCAAAAGAACTAGAAGTCGGTGAATGGGTTGTAGCAATAGGTTCTCCTTTCCAACTTAATTCCACCGTTACGGCAGGTATAGTAAGCGCTAAAGGAAGAAGCATTCCTAATGGCACTGATTCGAATTACGTCCCTTTTATTCAAACTGATGTAGCCATTAACCCTGGTAATTCTGGTGGACCTTTATTTAATTTAGAAGGAGAAGTTGTCGGTATAAATTCTTCAATTTATACCAGAACTGGTGCCTATATGGGCGTTTCTTTTTCTATACCTATAGATTATGCAATGGATATAGTTAATCAACTAAAAGAAAGTGGTTTTGTTGCTAGAGGTTGGTTGGGAGTAAGTATTCAAGAGGTTAATAGTGATTTTGCAAAAGATTTAGGAATGTCTGTTCCCAAAGGAGCACTCATAAGCCAAGTGATGGAAGGTAGCCCTGCAGAGAAGTCTGGGTTACAGGTTAGAGATGTTATCGTAGAGTTTGATGGAGTTGACATAATCTATTCAGGAGATCTCCCTCATACTGTTGGCAGCATTAGACCTGGAACTGAAGTAGAAGCAGAAGTTATCCGTGATAAGAAAAATAAGAAATTGAAGATCAAAGTTGGAGAACTTCCTACAAACAATATGATTTCTGAAAATTCTTCCGAAGACAAAGGAGATATTCTAGGACTAACTGTAAAAGCTATTACCGGAGAAAAAAAGAGAGAACTTGGAATTTCTTACGGTGTTGAAGTTGTTCAAGTAGAACCATCAGGTTTAGCTGCTTCGCAGGGTATAATGACAGGAGACCTCATTACTCAAGTAGGTAACAAAAAGGTTCGAAGTTCAAGGGACTTCTTGAATGAAATAGAAAAACTCAAAGAAACCTCTGGTACTGCTATGATCTTACTAGTAAGAAATGGTCAACCAATTTTTATTACACTTAAACTAGTAAAATAGTTATTCTTTGTTCTAATAGAGCCTCTTAATTGTTCTATGTATTATGAATATAAGGAATTTCTCTATTATTGCCCATATTGATCATGGAAAATCTACTTTAGCTGATCGAATAATAGAAGTATGCGGTGGATTAACTGATAGAGAAATGACTAATCAAGTCCTTGATACGCTTGATTTAGAAAGAGAAAGAGGGATAACAATAAAAGCTCAAACTGTAAATTTGAGTTATCAATCGAATAAAGGAAATTCTTACCAACTTAACCTAATTGATACTCCAGGACATGTTGATTTTTCTTATGAAGTTTCAAGATCTCTTTCAGCTTGTGAAGGAGCTATTTTATTAATTGATGCATCACAAGGTGTAGAGGCCCAAACTCTTTCAACTTGCTACAATGCTGTTGACCAAGGACTTAGTATTATCCCAGTATTAAATAAAATAGATTTGGCTCAGGCTGACCCTGATAGAGTAAAAAAAGAAGTAGAAGAAATCATAGGTATTGATGCCAGCAATGCTCCATGTATAAGCGCCAAAGAGGGAATAGGAATACAAGAAGTTTTAGAAAAAATTGTGGAACAGGTTCCGGCACCTGAAGTTGATTTAAATAGCCCCCTTCAGGCCTTAATTATTGATTCTTGGTTTGACAATTATTTAGGGGTAGTTTCTTTAGTAAAGGTAGAAAAAGGAAGCTTGGGGAAGGGTGATCTAGTTGAAGTCTTTTCAAAAAGAGAAAGACACTCCGTTGATCAGATAGGGGTTTTTACACCTAAGAGGCAAGAGGTTGTTAAACTTGATTCAGGCCAAGTAGGTTTTGTTTGTGCATCCATAAAAGAAGTCAGAGGAGCACCAGTTGGAGATACAATAATCGAAGCTAATAGCAAAACTGAAAGATTACCAGGATTCAAAGAAATAAACCCCCAAGTTTTTGCTGCTATCTTTCCACAAAATTCAGATGAATTTGAAGCATTTAGAGACGCCCTTGAAAAGCTTTGTATAAATGACGCATCATTACAATTTGAACCCGAACAATCAGAAGCATTAGGAGCTGGTTTTAGATGTGGATTTTTGGGTACATTACATATGGAAATCATCACTGCTAGATTAGAAAGAGAGTATGGTATCAACTTAATAACCACAGCCCCTACAGTGGCATATAAAGTTAAAAATCAGAAAGGTGATGAAGAAACAATAGAAAATCCTAGTCATTTTCCAAGAATGGATCACATATCAGAAATAAAAGAACCCATAGCAAGAGCTAATATTCTGGTGCCAAATAAGTATATTGGAAGTGTAATGACTTTGTGTAATGACAGAAGAGGAACACAAGTCTCAGTTAGATATATTTCTCACCAAGCAGAGTTAGTTTATGATCTTCCTCTTAGCGAGATAGTGGTGGATTTTTTCGATAGGTTAAAATCTGTAAGTAAGGGTTATGCCTCTTTAGATTATCGTCTTCAAAGATACGATAAAAGTGAAGTTATAAAGATGGACATCTTACTTAATGGAGATAGAGTTGATGCTTTGTCATTAATGGTTCATAAATCTAACGTTCAAAAAAAGGGAAGACAGTTAACAGATTCACTTAAAGAAGCGATCCCTCGTCAACAGTTTGATGTGGCAATACAAGCATCCATAGGAAAAAGAATTGTTTCTCGGCAAACAGTTAAAGCTTTTCGAAAAAATGTTACCGCTAAGCTTTATGGAGGAGATGTAACTAGAAAGATGAAATTACTTGATAAACAAAAGGCAGGTAAGAAAAAGATGAAAAAAATAGGGAAAGTTGAAGTCCCTCAAGAAGCCTTTTTATCTGTTTTGAAAGTTCAAGATTAAAATGGATATCACTCTTCTTATTCTTATTTCTTTGGGCTTAGCATTCTATATTGCTTGGATATTTTTTACTCTTAAATCAATTGATGGAGTAATTCGGTTCATAGAATTAGGAATGTTTACTACAGCTTTATTAGTTTTATGGAGGGTGTTCAAACTGAATTTAGATTTTGGACTTGTTCTAGCTGTAGCAACTGCTTTTGCTGGATTATCTTGGTCCTTAGGTCAAAAACTTGATATAAAGAGCTTACTGGAAGAAAGCAAATCTTATTTTTGGATACTTCTTGTAATTTTATCTATAAGATCTTTTTGGTATGAACCTTATCAAATACCCTCCAGTTCGATGGAACCCGGTCTACAAATAGGAGATTTTGTTTTAGTAAATAAATCAATTTTTGGACTAAAGCTACCAGGAACTACTTTTCCTATTAACCAAGGGGAATCTCCAGAAAGAGGCGATGTTGCAGTTTTTTACCCTCCTCACACTTTATGCTCAGTTAAACCTGAAGATTCTCGTCCAGATTTATCAATTCTTACTTTATCTGAGAGTCAGGCTTTTCTAAGACGTTTTATTTCTTTGCAGAATTCCCGATGCACCTCGCTAGGAACAAAATATGTAAAAAGAGTTATAGGACTTCCAGGTGATGAAGTAAAAATGAGTGGCCATCAATTATGGATAAACGGAAAGAAAGTAGAACAGAAGTTATTGGGCATTAAATCAGGAAAAAGTCTTTTTGAAGAAACTTTAGGCAATAATATTCATGTTATTAGAACAAATAGTAAGTCTTTATATTCTGAATATAGATGGCAGATACCAAAAGAGAAATATTTAGCTATAGGAGATAATAGAGATAATAGTCTTGATAGTCGAGATTGGGGCTACTTTTCTGAGAAATATTTAGTTGGGAAGGCCGAGTTTATTTGGCTTCATTGGGGATCCTTTTCTGAACTGCCTTCTTTCAAAAGAAATAGTAGGATTAAGTGAAGATCTCTCATCTTAAAGAGTTGACTAAGAAGCTTAAATATAATTTTAAAGATCATAAACTATTAGAACTTGCCTTAACTCACAAAAGCTTTTCAAATAAAAACAATGAAAGATTAGAGTTTTTTGGAGATGCGATATTAAGTTTCTTTATTTCAGAGATACTATTTAATACATTTCCTTCTTTACCAGAAGGAAGGTTAACCCAACTTAGATCAATGGTTGTGAGAAGGAAAGAGCTAAATGAAGTTGGGAGTAAGCTTAATTTAGCTAAATTCATAAGGCTGGGTCCTTCTGAAGTTACTGTCAATAATTCTATACAGGGAAACACATTAGAAGCATTAGTTGGAGCAATTTATCTGGATGGGGGCTATAAGCAATGTTCAAAGGTTATAAAAGAGCTTTTTAAGAAGAAAATTGAAAACTTAGACCCCAATGAAGACATGAGGGATTCAAAAACTAAACTTCAAGAATACATTCAGCAGAAAGGCTATAAATTACCAAAATATACTCTAGAGAATTCTAAGACACCAAAAACAAAAAAAATCTTTAAAGTGATTTGTGAAATAAAAGAATTAGAAATAAGTGAGCGTGGCCAAGGAAAAAACATAAAAGAAGCTGAAATGATCTCAGCAGAACGCACACTAACAAAGATTTTAAGACAAGATGAAGGGGAGTAAAAAAAGGAGTGGCTTTGTATCCCTTGTTGGTAGGACCAACGTGGGGAAGTCAACTCTAATAAACACTTTAATTGAACACAAAGTATCTATAACTTCAAGGAAACCACAGACTACTAGGTTTAGAGTACTGGGTATTAAAACAAAGGAAAATTCTCAAGCAATTATTATAGACACACCTGGATATCATCAAGGTCATAACAGAGTTTTAAACAAGTTTATGAATAAAGTTGCTATAGATACTCTTGTAGGTATAGATGTTTTGGTATTTGTCGTGGAAGCACTTAGATGGAAGCAAGAAGACAAGGCCTTGCTTAACAAGATACCTAAGGAATTAGATAATGTTATTTTAGTTATTAACAAGATTGATAAAGTAAAGAATAAAGACGAACTATTACCTTTTATTGATAAATTAAGAAAACTATATGAATTCTCAAATATTGTTCCCATTTCTGCTTTAAGAAAAAAAAATATTTCTCAACTCGAGAGATCTATATTGAGTGCTTTGCCAAAGTCAGAATTTTTATATCCCGAAGATCAAATTACAGATATTTCTGAACGTTTACTCATTAGCGAAATTATTAGAGAGAAATCAATTTCAAGAGTAGGACAGGAAATTCCTTATCGCACCTCTGTTGATATAGATCATTATAAAGAAGAAGATTCAATTATAATTATTCACGCTACGATCTACGTAGAGAAGAAAAGCCAGAAAGGTATAGTGATAGGTCAAGGAGGAAAGAGATTAAAGTCTATAGGAACTTCAGCCAGAATCGAATTAGAAAAAAGATTTGATAAAAAGGTGTTAATTAAACTTTGGGTTAAAGTAAAGACGAATTGGACTGATAATGAGCTATTTATGAAATCTTTAGGTTATAAAATTGAATAAGAATTTTAATTCTTTACTTGCTTTTGTTCTTCATTTTAGAGCCTACAAGGAAACAAGTTTGCTAGTGGATTTTTTTACCAGAGATTTAGGTAGAATAACTACTGTAGCAAAAGGGGTTAAAAGACCTAAAAGCATACTAAAACCTGTTTTAGTCCCAACTTCTTTATTAAATATTGATATATCTGGTAAAAGAGAACTAAAGACCTTAAAAAAATCAGAAATAGTGAGTCACTTCTCTTTATCTTCAAATTCACAAATAAACTCAATACTCTATCTAAATGAGTTACTTATAAAATTTATAGAGAAAGAGGATCCTCATCCCTTAATTTTTGATAGGTATACAGAAGTTCTTTCATCTCTAGAAAACAAGATCAAAACGGGAGAAGTAGAAGCTGAACTACGATCTTTTGAATTGCTATTATTAGAGGAATTGGGCTACGGTATAGACTTATATTTAGAGGCAAATACAGGAAAGAAGATTCAGGAAAGTTCAACCTACTTTTTTGATCCTATGAAGGGATTTCTAATTAACAGTATCAATGAAATTACAAAAAAGGATCTTCTCTTTAGTGGGCAAGATATACTCAATATTGCTAAGGGAGATTTTTCTTCAGATAAAACAAGAGTTGCATCAAAAAGGATACTTAGAGCAGCTTTAGACACTCATCTTGGGAAGAAAGATCTTAATATAAGAAAATTTTTCTCTTAGAGGACAATATCAATGATCAAGGGAACAGGCGCTGATGTACTAGAAAAGCAAAGAATAGAGAGGCTTTTCTATTCGTACGGAAAAAAATTTGTTAGAAGAATACTTACTGACAAAGAAATAAAAGAACTAGATAAAAAAAATAATGATATAAAGAAAATTTCTTACCTAAGCAATAATTTTGCCTGCAAGGAAGCTTTGTCTAAAGCCTTAGGACTAGGTTTTTCTGAAGGCATTACTTATAAAGATTTAGAGATTTTGAGAGATAAAAAGGGTGCTCCAAAAATTAATCTTAGTGAAAGAGCAAACAATAAAGCTCAAAACTTAGGATTTTCCAAGTTTTTTGTTTCTATAAGCGATACACAAAAACTGACTTTTGCGATTGTAGTAGGGGAGGGAAAATGAGAGTTGTTTTATTAGGTCCTCCGGGAGCTGGTAAGGGGACGCAAGCAGAAGTTCTTTGTAGGGCATTCTCTATTCCTCATATTTCAACAGGCAATATGTTAAGAGAAGCTATTGAAGTTGGATCTACACTTGGGAAACAGGCAAAAAAATTAATGGATGAAGGTATTCTGGTTTCTGATGAGGTTATAAACAGGTTAGTTGTAGAAAGGATACGAGAAGAAGATTGCAAACAAGGTTATTTGTTTGATGGTTTCCCAAGAACGATTCCTCAGGCCATAGCTTTAGATGAAGAGGAAGTCTACCTAGACTTAGTGATAGAGATAGATGTACCTGACGAGGTAGTGGTAAGAAGAATGTCTGGTCGCAGGGTACACCCAAAATCAGGAAGGAACTATCATATTCAGTTTAATCCACCCAAAATACCAAACAAAGATGACAAGACAGGAGAGCCATTAATCCAGCGAGATGATGATAGACCAGAAACCGTAAAGGATAGGTTAAAAATATATAGGTCTCAAACCCTTCCTTTAATAGAATTTTATCTTACTAAATCTAATGAATCTGCTCTGAGGTATATAAAAATATCTGGAGATGATTCTCCTGACATAGTATCAACAAACATCTTGGAAAGAACTAAACAGTAGATGTCAAAGATTCTAGCAATAGAAACTTCTAGTGAAACTTGCTCTGTTGCAGTGAAATCAGATACAGAGATAAATTCTTATCACGAGCTTATTCCTCAACAACACTCTTCAAAAATTTTAGACATTCTTAAAGATCTAATGTTGAAGTCATGTCTTAATTTCAAAGATCTAGATGTTATTGCGGTAGGTTGTGGACCAGGTTCTTTTACAGGAATAAGACTGGCTTGTACATTAGCCCAAGGACTTTCTTTTAGCTCAGAGCTGCCTGTTATAAGAGTTTCTAGTCTAGAAGTAATAGCAGAACATTTTTATAAAAAACATAGAGCTAATGTTATTACAGCTCTAGTCAACGCACATATGAATCAAATCTATGTTGGTAAGTTTAATTATAAACATGAAGCCTTATATTCCTCTTACCATGAGATAAAAAAAATAGAAGAATTTAAAACTTCGGAGTTTAGTTCAACAACTCTTTTTGCAGGCGACGGCTGTAATCTTGTACTTGATCAGCTAACAGCATTAGGTGCTAAATTTTTTGATCACCACCCCAATGCTATAGATTTATTATCAATTTCAGAAAGAAAGTTGGAAGAAGGGTTAGTTCAAAGCCCTGAAGATCTTCTTCCTTTTTATGTCTCAGGTGAAGAACAATGGAAAAAAGTCTAAATGGATATTATTCAAGTTTTCTTGCTTTCAATTCTACAAGGTCTCACAGAATTTCTTCCTATATCCAGCTCTGCTCACTTAATTCTTTTTAGTGAATCCCTTTTTAATATAGATCAAGGGATCTTTTTCGACGTGAGTGTTCATCTAGGAACACTAATGGCGGCTGTAATTTATTTCAGAAAAGATTTAAAAGACATTGTATCGAAGGTCTCTTTAGATCATTTTTCTTATTTAGAAAATCGTTTGTTATGTAATATTGTAGTAGCTCTGCTTCCTATATTAGTAGTCGGGTATATATTTAGAGATTTAGTTGAAGAGTATTTAAGGACTAGAGAAATAATAGCTTACGCTACCATAGGGTTTGGAGTTCTTTTATTTATTTCTGATCACTATGGCAATAAAAAGAAGACACTGAGTTCACTCAATCTCTTTCAAGCTCTTATTATTGGATTATTTCAATGCTTGGCCTTGATTCCAGGCACTTCAAGATCAGGAATTACTATAACTGCAGGTTTATTTTTAGGATTAAAAGGAAATGAAGCAGCTCGCTTTAGTTTTTTATTAGCAATTCCAACAATAGGATTAATAACTATAGCCGAACTAATAAACACACCACTCTTAGCATTTCTAAATAATTTTTCTCAAAACTTCTTTGCATGTTTTATTGCTTTTGTAACAGCATATTTCACTATTGATATTTTTCTGAAGTTGATAAATAGAGTAGGCTTCACTCCTTTTGTTATTTATAGAATTTTACTAGGATTGTTGATATTAATATTTTGGGTATGAGTAAAGACGGACCGCTGGTTGTAGGCGAAGACAAGTCTTTTGAAAGCAAAGCTAAAGAATTTGCCCTAAGCACTAATCTTATTTTTAAGGGAAACTTAGAAGATTTAGAAAGAGAGCCTTTAAAGAAGATAGAAGAATTAAACAAGCATTACTATCTTGTTATAGGAAGTAAAAATTTATACTTAAAGTTGGGAGTTACGCTCAAGAATAAGCCTATATATAGTGATTTTCTTGGCTGGAGTGAAAAACCAATGAAATCTAATATTTTATTAGCAATGAAAGGTCTTCCAAAAGATTGTTCTGTTTTAGATGCTACTGCAGGTTTAGGTCAAGATGCATTATATCTAGCCACTTTATCTAAAGAGGTAATATTGTTGGAACAAATACCATGGTTATTTTCTCTTTTAGAAAATGGATTGGATAAAGCCAAAAGAGGGCATAAAAAAATTTTTTCGAGAATGCACCCTTTTTGTGTCAATGCAAAAGAATATCTACAAGAGTTAGAAGAAAGTCCTGACGTGATATATCTAGATCCAATGTTTAATTTCTCTAATAAGTCTAAGGCAAAGAAAGATTTGCAAGCTCTAAGAGAATTAATTAAAGAAGGACTCACAAACGATCTACTGCAAATTTCTCTATTAAAAGCAAAGAGGAGAGTTATAGTCAAAAGACACAGCAAACAAGATTTCCTTGAAAATTTAAAGCCAACTTATTCTATTTTTGGACGTGTTATAAGGTTCGATGTCTATGCAATTAGCCAAGTTGATCTACCTCTTGGATAAAATCTTTATCCAGTATTTTTTTAAGGTTGGTTTTTAATTTATTAGTTTCGCTACTAACGCTAATCACATTATGCGTATCTTCTTTTACGTAATCCTCTTGAACAAGGCTTTCAATAATATGTCTAAGTTTTTGAGGATCAGATAACTTTGTGTAAGGTAAGTCTGATGTCTCTTTTACTTTCTTTGAATAGTCTAGACTTACTTTTTGAAGTTCTTCTAAAGAAATAAATTTTTTATTAGTTAGGGTTTTGAGGACTATAAAATTCTCTTTAAGAATAGAATCAGTAATACTACAAATAGATAGAAAGTGTGAATAAGTCTGTGTATTAGTATTCGGTTGGCTTAGTGAACCAGAAGAAAGACTTTTTATGAGCTTTAATTGAATGAGTTGCTTTAAAGAGTTATCTAAAATCTTTTCTAATTTATTTTTAGACCAAATTAAATTAAATTCTTTTTTAAGCCAAGGGTAGATTAAGTTTATGCTATCTAAAAGGTCTTCTTTTGATATCTTGTTGTATCTTAGATGTTGGCATATCAATGAGAAAAAAACGTAAAGATGAACAATATTATTTTTATAGTAACTTAGTAAGGCAAGAGTCTCTTCATTTGGTCTAAAGACCTTAGCACTGCCTATCATTTGATGTTTAACTAACTTAAGTTCTTCTGATCTTCTAATAATTTGCTTACCCGTAGTCTCTGGAATCCATACATTTTTAAATATCTTTTCTTCTCTTATTAAATTCATAAATAATTCAATTCTTACCACCATTTCTTCGTATTCCAGACTTTGAGTTTTACTTGTTAGAAGGGCCAATGCAAAAACACTTGTGGAAGTTATAGTTGTGGAAGAATTAATACCTTTAATAATCTCTAGACCAAGATTAGAAGTAGCCGTTTTAAGCCATTTTGGCCTTTCTAAAGAAGAGTGGATTGAGAAATCTTCTCCATTCAGTTCATTCACTAAGAATTCATTTAGATCTATTGGTTCACCAAAATTGATAAATGCATTTCCAAGAAAATTATTAAAGTCTTTAATGGAACGGAATATATCAAAAAGACTTTCTTTCTTTTTCTTTCTTCCTAAAAGTTCTGAAAGGTATGATTTTCCTTCAATAATTTTCTCGTAACCTATATAAGTTGGAACAATTTTTACATTATCTATCTTTAATCCAGCAAAACTCCTAAGAATCATAGAAATAAGACCTGGTCTTGGCGGTAAAGACAATCCAGTTCTGCTTCTTCCTCCTTCAGGAAAGAATTCAATAGAAGAACCTCTCATCATGAGTCTTTTTAAATATTGAAAAAAAACTACGCTATACAACTTATTTTTTACGAAAGATCTTCTCATAAAGAAAGCGCCTCCGCCTCTGAGGATTCTTCCAAGAATTGGTAAGTTGAGGTTGTTACCCGCAGCTATATGGGGAAGCATTAAGCCTCGCTCCAGTAACACATAAGATAATGCCAGATAATCTATATGGCTTCTGTGACATGGAACGTAAATTAATGCATTGGAATTGGCGATTGACTTGATATTTTCAATATTTTTAACATTAATACCTTCATATCTATTGTTCCAAAACCAGGTTAGACCTCTTTGCAATAGTCTTACTATAGGGTAACTAATATCCGAACATATCTCATTTGCATATTTAAAAGCTTTCCTTCTAAGTCTATTTTTTGTTGATTCGTTTCGAGCTTGAGTTGATATTTCTTTCCTTACTTCTTTATCCTTACTTAAAGACTTAACCAGAGTTCTTCTATGTGATACATCTGGTCCTATAGCCGCTTTTTTATTTTTTCTAAAAAGGGCTCGAATATATCTGTTAATCAGATGAGCGTTCAGATCTGCAGCTTTTTCTCTTACATTTAACTCTTCTAGAAGTAGAGGTTTATTGAATTTAATTAATAAACTTCTTCCATGAAACAAGAGTCTAAACATTTTTTTTATGGGGCCTGTTGCACCCCACGATTGAGAAAAAATGATTTTAAATATAGATTTTTGTTTTTCTGGATGCATCCCCCAGTAAAAAGACACAGGAAGGAATTTAGCACCTTCAGAAGAAGTAGTGAGTATTTCTTTAAGATTATGAGGGAGTTTCCTTTTAATTTTTTGTTCTGAAGGATTAAAAGCAGGCCTAAAGATACAAATAAAGTTATGGAGTCCGGTATGCTTATTTCTATCAATTGGAGAATTTACTTGAACATTAGATGTATAAAGATCTAAGGCTGCTAGATCGATAAGTGAATTTTCTGGTAAAGCGTAATAAATATTATTCTCAGTTAAATTCTTGATGCTTACTCCTTCCTCAAACTCTATTTCATATTTAACAAAAGGCATTAGGCAGAACCTAACTACTGCAAAAACTCTTTCACTTATCCAAAATCTCAACATAAGATGTATAACAATAATCTAAAGAATAGAGTTTAATTTTTTTTAAGTAAACTTTTTCTATAGTTTTAGAAGCCGGAGTGGCGGAATTGGTAGACGCAGGGGATTCAAAATCCCCCGATTTTTTAATCATGGGGGTTCAAGTCCCCCCTCCGGTACCATGAATTAAGGATTTTATTTGAAACTTAAAGACTTTAACTTCGAACTACCATCTGATCTTATTGCTTTTTGGCCATCTGAGAGAAGAACAGAAAGCAAACTTTTGGTTTTAGGAACTTCTATCTCTGATCATAAATTTAATGATTTACCTTCTTTTTTAGGTCCAGAAGATATTTTGGTTATAAATGATTCAGCAGTAATTAAAGCTAGACTTAAAGGAAAGAAAGCATCAGGGGCTAAAGTAGAAATTCTAGTTGAGAGAATTATAGAAGAAAATTTAGCTTTAGCTTTAACACGGTCAAACTCTAAACTCAGAGTAGGAGACAAGATACTTTTATCTAATAATGGGCCTTGTTTAACAATTCAATCTAAAGAACAGACATTATCTAAAATTAAATTTTCGGAACCTGTTAGGCCGGTTCTAGATAGTCATGGTGAAGTTCCTCTTCCTCCTTACATAAGAAGGAAAGCAACAGAATCTGATATTTCAAGATATCAAACCGTTTATGCTAACTTTAATAAAGCAAACTCAGTAGCTGCCCCAACTGCAGGGTTACATTTTGATGATGAGCTAATGTCTTGTTTAAAAGATCAAGGAACTAAATTTGCAAAAATTACTTTAGATGTAGGTTTAGGAACCTTTAATCCCATAAAAACTGATCTTATTAAAAACCATGTTCTGCACAATGAAAGAATTGAAATTAAAGAAGAATCTGTGGATTTAATAAACGAAACAAAAAGTAAAGGAGGAAAAGTGGTTTGTGTAGGAACAACTTCAATGCGCTGCATTGAGTCTGTTAGCCTTTTAAATAAAGGAAAGTTAGAACCTTTTAAAGGAGAAACAGATCTCTTTATTAAGCCAGGTTTTAAATTTCATATAGCTGATGCACTGATAACCAATTTCCATTTGCCTTTCTCTTCTTTATTAGTTCTTGTCAGTGCATTTGCTGGTCATAAAAGAATTTTGTCAGCTTATGAACATGCAGTAAGAAATCTTTACAGGTTTTATAGTTATGGAGATGCTATGTTTATTCACCCTGAGATAAAATAAATTATGTCATTTACTTTTAGTATTATAAGTTCGGATGAAAATGCAAGGAGAGGTGAGATTACAACTCATCACGGCAAAATACAAACCCCTGCTTTTATGCCTGTTGGCACCTACGGAGCTGTTAAAGCTATAAGTCCACAAGTTCTTGAAGAAATAGGTGCTGATGTAATTTTATCCAACACTTATCACCTTATGGAAAGGCCAGGGATCGAAACTATTAAGCAACTTGGAGGTATTCATAATTTTATGGGGTGGACTAGGCCCCTTTTAACTGACTCTGGTGGTTATCAGGTATTTAGTCTTGCTAAAAAAAGAAAAATTTCTGAAAAGGGGGTGGATTTCTTTTCCCCATTAAATGGTAATCAACTTCATTTAAGTCCGGAGACTTGTATGCAACATCAAATGGATCTTGGTGTAGATATTGCAATGGTTTTAGATGAATGTACCCCTTATCCAGTCGAGCACCAAATAGCCAAAGACTCAATGGAGCTTTCTATGAGGTGGGCAAGTAGATGCAGAGACTCTTTTTTATCTGAAAAGAATGCTTTGTTCGGTATTATCCAAGGAGGGGTATATCAAGATCTAAGAGAAGAGTCCCTGAGTTGTTTAATAAAAAGTGAATTTGAAGGTTATGCAATAGGTGGTTTATCTGTAGGTGAAACTAAAGAAGAGATGAATGCAGTAGTTGCTTACATAAGCCCCAAAATGCCACAAGAAAAACCACGATATCTTATGGGAGTTGGAACGCCCTTAGATATTATTCATTCAGTTCAACAAGGTATTGATCTTTTTGATTGTGTATTGCCAACGAGAAATGCCAGGAATGGTTACTTATTTACCTCTAAGGGAGTAGTAAAAATTAGGAATTCACATAACAGGATCTATGAAGGACCAATTGATGATGCATGCCTTTGTTATACATGTAGAAACTTCTCTAGAAGTTATTTACATCATCTAGATAAAACCAAAGAGATGTTAGGCTCTACTCTTAACTCTATACATAATTTATTCTTTTATATTGAGCTTATGTCAAACATAAGACTAGCTATCGAAGAAGGAAAATTAAAAATTTTCGCAGAAAAATTCTTTAAAAATTGGGATAATGACATTAATTCCTAAAATTTTTTTTAAATGAACGACACACCTACTATTTTTGATCCAACTCTTTTATTGTTAGTTGGTTTCATGGTGCTTATCTATTTCTTAATGATTAGACCGGAAAACAAGAGACGCAAAGCCCATCAAGAAATGCTTGCTAGCATTGAAGTGGGAGATGAAATAGTTACGTCAGGAGGAATTTTAGGCAAGGTAGTAAAGGTTAAAGAACAGTTTCTTGTAGTATCGGTCTCTGATTCGGTTAATTTAAAAGTTCAGAATACAGCGGTAGCAAGCGTGTTACCTAAAGGTACTCTAAAATCTATATAGGCTTTAAGTGAGACGTTACGGTATTTGGAAATATACTCTTATAATTTTTGTTCTTTTAATGGGCTTAATTTATGCACTGCCCAATTTGTATGCTCCTGATCCATCTGTCCAGGTATCTTATAATAACAGTTCACAAGAAACTGACTCTTCTCTTCTCAGGAGAATTGAAGTCTTATTAAATGACTCAAAGGAAAAGCTACCCACTTATCAAATAGAGCAAAATCAAGATTTTGTTTTAGTTAGACTCTCATCAAACGAAGAGCAATTAAATATTAAAAGATTACTGTCTTCGGAGTTAGGTAATGACGTAGTGGTAGCTCTTAATTTAGCGCAAACTACCCCAAGATGGTTAGCAGATATAGGTGCTAGCCCCATGAAACTTGGTCTTGATTTAAGGGGTGGTGTTCATTTCTTGATGGAGGTAGATACCAATGCCGCAGTTAATAACAGGCAAAATGGAGTTATTCAAGATTTAAAAAGGCAGCTGAGAGAAGAGAATATAAGGTATAACTCTATATACGTAGAGAATGATCAGTCAATATCTTTAAAGTTAGCCAATACAAAAGATTTAACTTCCTCAATCGATTTCCTTGAAGACTCATATCCTCAATTCCTTATTTCTGAGAATTCAGAAGACTCTTTACTATCCTTAAAACTTTTAGATGAAGAGATAAAGAAAATTGAGTCTGACGCAATTGATCAAAACCTCACAACCTTAAGAAATAGAGTTAATGAGCTAGGGGTATCAGAACCAATAGTTCAAAGACAAGGGAAAAAGAGAATAGTAGTTCAACTACCAGGCATACAGGATACGGTTGAGGCCAAAAAGATTTTGGGGAAGACAGCAACTCTTGAATTTCATTTAGAAGCTCAATTTGATACACCTAGAACAAGAAAAACTTCATACCCATACAAAAATAAAGCCTTAGGGAAGGCCGAACTACAAGATCAAATTATCATAGGCGGAGATCAAGTTGCTACGGCTCAAGCTAGCTTTGATGAAAATGGCCTACCTCAAGTGAATATAACTTTAGATGGACAGGGTGGGGCCAGGATGCACAGATCCACTAGAGGAAATATCGGTAAAAGACTGGGAGTACTTTTCGTAGAGCAAAAGACTAGAACTCTATACCAAGAGGATGAAGAAGGAAAAAAAATACCCACTCAGGAGACCTACGAAGTAAAGGAAATTATCAGTCTCGCAACAATAAGGGCTGCTTTAGGAACACAATTTAGGATAACGGGACTCGATAATCCAAGGGAGTCTTCTGAACTAGCTCTGCTTCTTAGAGCGGGAGCTTTAGCAGCGCCTATGAGGTTTGTGGAAGAAAGAACTGTAGGACCAAGTCTTGGAAAAGAAAACATCCAGTTAGGTCTCTTGTCTATGCAAGTTGGCATGCTTCTCGTGTTGGCTTTTATGTTATTTTATTACAGAGTTTTTGGCATAGCTGCAAGTTTAGCCTTAACAAGCAATATAGTCCTTTTAGTAGCTATCATGTCTGTACTGACGGCAACCCTTACATTACCTGGAATAGCAGGTATTGTACTTACAGTTGGTATGGCTGTAGATGCTAATGTACTTATTTTCTCTAGAATACGTGAAGAATTGAAGAAGGGAAGAAAACCTTTAGATGCTATCGACAATGGATATGATAGAGCTTTTTTAACTATTATGGATGCTAACTTAACCACTCTATTGGTAGCTCTAGTTTTATATGCATTAGGAACAGGACCTATAAAAGGATTTTCTATTACTTTATCTATAGGTATCTTAACTTCTATGTTTACTGCAATTATGGGCACCAGAGCTTTAATTACTTTAATTTACAGTGGTAAAAGGAGACTACAAAAGCTTTCAATATGAATACAGATATAGACTTTATGCAGTGGAGGAAGTATGCCCTAATACTTTCTGTTACCTTAGTTTGCCTTTCCTTAGCTTCACTATTCATTAAACAGCTTAACTTAGGTTTAGATTTTACAGGAGGATCTCTTGTGGAGGTTCATTATAGCCTACCCGCAAATATTTCTGAGATAAGGCAAGGGCTAACGAACGCAGGTCATGAAGGAGCTCAAGTTACTAATTTTGGTTCAGATCAAGATGTGCTTATACGGTTATCAGGTCCGGTAAATGATACTTTAGGTGCCGAGATAATTTCTATTTTAAAATCTCAACTAACAGAAGGGGATATAGATTTAAGAAGGATTGAATATGTTGGTCCTCAAATTGGCGATGAATTAAGAGACGATGGCGGTATGGCCATGATACTCGCCCTGATCCTCATGATGATTTATATAGCCTTTAGATTTCAATCTAAATTTGCTGTTGCAGCTGTTAGCGCTCTTGTTCACGATGTACTGGTAGTGCTGGGGATTTTTTCTTTTTTTGAATTAGACTTTGATTTAACTGTTCTAGCCGCTATTTTGGCAGTTATAGGGTATTCATTAAATGACACTATCGTTGTTTCAGACAGAATTAGAGAAAATTTTAGAAGGAGTAAGCAACAAGATTCTCAAGAAGTCATTAACTCTTCTTTAAACCAAACACTTGGTAGAACGCTAGTTACTTCTTTTACCACTTTATTAGTTCTATTTTGTTTGTATTTTTTTGGCGGAGAAATTATTAAAGTATTTGCTCTTGCTCTTATTTTTGGGGTTATCGTAGGTACTTATTCTTCTATTTATATCGCAGCAAATATTTTATTAATTATGGGTTTAACTAGTGAACATATGTTTGTTGAAGAAAAAGAAAAAGAGGATTTTGGAGGCCTGCCTTAATCTTCAATTGTCACGTACGGTTTTATGGATTGAAGAGTTGGTTTAAAACATTTTTTTGAAGTGCATATAATATTCCCCCCTTCCAGGTAGTTTGGTTCTCCTAAATAGTTACTCACTAAACCTCCTGCTTCCTGAACAAGTAAACCTCCTGCAGCAAGGTCCCATATTTCTAAGCCACTACCCCAAAAACCATCTAATCTACCTGCTGCAACGTTTGCCATATCTAAAGCAGCTGAGCCAGTTCTTCTAATCGTTAGACCATAAGCGTATAGAGCACGAAAAGTAGCAATATTGTCATGCTGTAATTTACCTTTATCAGTGTTGTGAGAAGAGTTGCTAAGTAAAGCTCCTTTTAAACCCTTTCTTCTACTTACTCTAAGTCTTTTATTATTTAAGTAAGCTCCCTTACCTAAACTGGCGTAGTATTCATCCTGTCTAGGAACATCGATAGTAAGAGCATGTAGGGTTTTACCTTTCTCTACATAAGCCATAGAGATAGCATAATAAGGAAATCCATGTATAAAGTTTGTAGTACCATCTAACGGATCAATTATCCAAATACTTTCAGCAGATTTACCAGAACCCTTAATTTTACCTACCTCTTCTGAGATATAAGTATGATGAGGGTAGGTCTTTTTTAATGAGTCAATTATTATCTTTTCTACGCGCTTGTCTAAGTCAGTTACATAATCAGCAGGACCTTTTTCTATTACATCAAGTTTATCGACTTCATCTGCAAATCTGAGTAGTTCCTTGCATCCTTTTCTTGCTGCTTCTAACGCTATATGAACTTTGGCTTCCATCTCTTTTTCCTAAAAGCGCAGTATTCTAACAGAACTACCTTTTGTACCTTGGTAGAATATGTTTATGAACAGTAAGACAGATATCACTAATCTAGTAGATAAAGTAGTTCGTTTCGTCCTAGTTAACACTTCTCATCCAGGAAATATTGGAGCTTCAGCAAGGGCAATAAAGACTATGGGTTTTAATAGAATGGATCTTATCTCACCAAAAGACTTTCCTCATGAAACAGCTATTTATAGGTCTAAGGCAGCTAGTGATATCTTAGAAAAGGCTCAGATTCATAAAAAATTATATGATGCAATTGAAGACTGTCAGTTTGTAGTAGGTACGAGCGCAAGAAAACGCAAAGTTCCTTGGCCTCTTGTTGGTCCGCGAGAGGCTGCAGAAGAAATTATTAATCTCAGTTTGAGTGGAACAAAGAATATAGCCATAGTTTTTGGCAGGGAAGATCACGGTCTTAATAATGAAGAAATGGGACTTTGTAATCTGCATGTTGCTATACCTACCAGTGAAAAATATTCATCATTAAATCTCTCTCAAGCTGTTCAAATTTTAGCCTATGAGATAAGAACACAAGCTTTATTTAAATCAAATAAAACCTTCAAACAAGAGTGGGATGTACCGTTAGCAGATTCCGAAGAAGTAGAAAGACTAATAAATCATTTTGATGAAATCATGCAAGATGTAGATTTTTATGACCAAGAAAATCCACGAAAACTCCTAACTAGGGTTAGACGTTTTTTTAAGAGATCAAAGATGGACCACATGGAAGCTAATATTTTTAGAGGTCTTTTTTCATCTATCCAGAAGAAAATAAAAAAATAGTTCTTTACTTGTAAGTGTATTACTTTACTAATACACTGATTAAAAAGAATTCAGCTATGCAGTGGACTAATGATCAACCTATCTACCTACAGGTAAGAGATCATGTTGTTTCTTTAATAATTGACGGTGTGTTAGATGCGGGAGATTCCATACCCTCTGTTAGACAAATGGCTGTTGAGGGAGGTGTTAATCCTTTAACCGTTTCAAAAGCCTATCAAGAGCTTGTTGACCTCAATATAGTTGAAAAAAGAAGGGGGTTAGGAATGTTTGTTACTGAGCCTGCAAAAAAACATCTTTTGAAGATTGAAAAGGATAAATTTCTTAAAGGAGATTGGCCAGCTGTTTTGAGGAAAGCTGATCAGCTAAATATTGATCTAGTTGAGTTAATTAATAAAAAATGAGTAATAGAAAACAAGTAATAAGAGCAAGAAATATACAAAAGAAATATTCTGGTCAGTCGGCGTTATCCGGTTTTGATTTAGAGGTATATCAAGGTCAGATTATGGGTCTTATTGGTCCAAACGGAGCAGGTAAATCAACTTTTCTACAAGCCGTATTAGGCCTAGTAGAGACTACTGGAGAGTTAGAAGTTTTAGGATTATCTCCTAAACGTGATAGACATGAGCTATTAAAAAGAGCTTCTTCCATAACAGATGTTGCTGTAATGCCCAGGTGGATGACAGTAGGGCAGGTACTTAAGTACGTAGAGGGAGTGCATCCTCGTTTTGATATGAATAAGGCTAGAAAAATCTTATCTAATACTAACATACAGAAAGATTCCAGAGTACGCACTCTATCAAGAGGAATGGTAGTTCAATTGCATTTATCTCTCGTCATGGCAATTGATGCTGAACTATTGGTTTTAGATGAGCCCACTCTAGGACTAGATCTTGCTTACAGAAAAGAATTCTATTCCCAGTTAATAGAGGATTATTTTGATGGCAATAAAACTATTATCATCAGCACTCATCAAGTGGAAGAAATTGAAGGTGTGCTATCCGATGTTGTCTTTTTAAATAAAGGCAAAGCAATTATGAAAGAATCAATAGACAGTTTGAATACAAGATATTTAGAATTAAGACCGAAAGCAGAATTCTTAGAAAAAGCTAAGTCGTTAAAACCTATTTATACTCGAACTGAACTAAGCAGGCCGGTTTATTTGTATGAAGATACCGAAATACAAAAGCTAGAGACCTTTGGTGAAGTCCACCCCCCAGCTATAGCAGATCTTTTTCTAGCCATTATGAATAAAACTAATCAAAGCGAGGAAGGTTCATGAATGCCCTTAAAGCCATAATATTAAGGGAACTCCAAGAGCACAAATGGGGCTTTGTTTATCTCCCTTGGATAGTTGCAACTTTCATGTCTCTAGTAGTCGTTTTGGTTTACTTAGGATTAACTGAAGTAAATACCGAAAATTTTAAATTTTCTACGGAAATCTATTCAGACCCTGATGTAGCTCAAGCGATGAAAGAATCAACTCTAGAGCAACGAAGTGGAGCAATAAGGGCAGGCTTGTTAGTGTTGGGTGCACCGTTAGTTATAGCTCTTGGCTTCGCTGTCTTAGCTTTTAGTCTCTCAACTTTCTTCGATGAACGAAAGGACAAAAGCATTATCTTTTGGCGATCATTACCGGTATCCGATACTTTTACAGTTTTATCTAAGTTACTTGTAGCAACAATAATAGCGCCATTATTGGTGGTTCCTCCTCTTTTAGTTTTGCATCTCATTTCTGTAATGGTTGGTTCAATATTTTTTGTAGTTGCCGATATAGTTCCTTTTTTCTGGGCTTGGGAAGCTTATCCTTTCTTTGATTGGATAAGAGTTATTTTAAGTTTATGGATGCAAAGTCTTTGGACCCTTCCAATTATCACATGGATAATGTTAACCGGTGCTTATTCTCGGAAGCCAGTTATAGGAGCAATCTTACCTCCCGTAGTTATAAGTTTAAGTGAGCAAGTAGCTTTTTCTTCCAGCACATTCTTTGATGCTGTGATGCAAAGAGTTCAACCCTGGTCAAGATCAGAAGCCTTTCCAATTGAATATGAAGGGCTGAGAGTTGCCGAAATTGCTGATATTCCTCTATTATTTAGCTTAAATGAATTCTGGATCGGGATTGCTGTAAGTATCATTTTTATAGCTTTGACTATCTATTTTAGAAGTAGAAGCGATTATTCCTCTGTAGAATAAGAGTTTGACCTAGTATCACTTGCTTTCTACAATGCGTGACCGAAACAGTGTCCCCTTCGTCTAGTCTGGTCTAGGACACCAGGTTTTCATCCTGGCAACAG
>CAJWPI010000021.1 GCA_913045055.1 uncultured Gammaproteobacteria bacterium
CAGTCTGAATGTTTTGGGAATGTTCTATTCTCCATCTAGGCTTAGGCACATACCTTCCTTCTTTAGGGACAGATTTAAAAGCTTCCTCATACCAGTCTAAAGTAATTTTATTTGCAGCATCACCGATGGCATGGGTTTGAATTTGAATACCTTTCTTTAAAGCCTCAATAAGTTTAGGTATTGTTTCTTCTTTTTTAAAAATTAATAGTCCTTTAGATTTAAAATCACTGTAATTTTTTAGTAAGAAGGCTCCTCTCGAACCCAAAGCCCCATCTGCATAAAGTTTTACTCCTCTAGCAATTAACATATTTTCAGGATCAAGCTGAGGACCCATCTTAAGTAATTCCAAGGCAGGCTCTCCATCACTTACTGCATAATAGATCCGCGAAACTAGATTTCCTTCAAGCTTAATTTGCTTTAATAGTTCAAAATCTTCATATGATCCACCAGCGTTTTGTATTTGCGTCCAGCCAAGTCTAACACTACGCTTTAGACCTTCTTCTAAGGCTTTTTTATCTTCAGACTGAGACTTGGGGGGAAGCAGTTTTTCAACTAAACTTATTGCTTTATCAACAAGAATACCAGTTGGTTTTCCATCCTCTCCCTTTCTTATAGCACCGCCATGTGGATCTTCGGTACTCGCATCTATTCCTGCCAAATTTAATGCATAGCTATTCACTAAGACAGCATGGCCATCGGCTCTTTCCAAAAAAATAGGTCTATCTTTAGAAAATTGGTCGATATCTTCTTTTGTTGGAAATCTCTTTTCAGGCCATAATTTTTCTATCCAACCTCTCCCTACTACCCATTCACCCTTCTCCTTAGATTTAGAAAAATCCCTAACCACCTGAATAGTCTCCTTTAAACTATTTATCCCTTGTAGATTTAAAGTAGTCTCCCTATATCCAATTCCTTTTAGATGTGCATGAGAATCTGTAAAACCTGGAAAGATATAATTACCCTGAATATCTATCTTAGAAAAAGCTCCACATTCATATTTTTTTGTATCCTCTTGTTTTCCTACAAAAACAATTTGATTACCACTTACTACCATAGAGTCTGCTTTTTGATTATCTCCATCCAAAGTATAAATAGTTGAATTAAAGAGGATAATATTCCCATCTACACAGTCTTCATTTACATTACAACCAGCTACCAAAACTAAACATAACAATAACTGCAAAACCTTTATTCTTTTCATCATATAAACCCTCTTAATTCAAAGCTTGTAAATTAGAATTAAAGTAAATAATAAAACATATAACACCACTTTAGAGATACAAATTTAATTTTTTTTAAATTTCCAAGCTTTATTCTTGCAAAAAGAGTTCTTTTTAAGCATAGTTAGTGCTAAGTGAGGGTTTTTTCCTATAATTAATGGGTTAAATCTCTAGTTAAACAATCAATAAAAGACTTAGGGGAGAAATTATGGTTTTACTTAAGCGTATTTTTTACACATTGGCGTTGTCAGGAATTTTCTTTGTTCCTTCTGTTTTTTCTGCAGAAGAAGAAGAAAGTGCTGGAATTGAAGAAGTAATAGTGACCGCACGTCGTACTGAGGAAAGTCTGCAAGACGTTCCTATTGCTGTAACAGCCTTTAGTGAAGAAGGTATACAAGCAAGACAGATCATTACTACATCGGATCTACAAATGAACGTACCAAATGTAAGTTTTACTAATACTAACTTCGGAAGTAACTCTTTCGCAATCAGGGGTATTGGTAGATTAGTCACCGCAGGATCAGGAGAGGCAGGTGTTTCTACTCATTTGAACGATATACCTATAACTGGGAACCTTATAACTACAGAGTTCTTTGATATGCAACGAGTGGAAGTGTTGCGTGGACCTCAAGGTACATTATTCGGAAGAAATGCGACTGGAGGAGTTGTTAACTTCATTACCAGAAAACCCGATATGGAAGAGTTAAGTGGTTATGTAGAAGCAGAATTAGGTAACTATAATCACAAAAGATCTAGATTCGCTTTGAATTTACCTTTATCTGATAGTCTTGCTCTAAGGGTAGCTGCTACTACTTTAGAAAGAGAAGGTTATTCTGAGAACCTTTATGAAAATTCTGATGGCGATATTGATGGAAGGGATAATGAAACCTACAGAATTAGTCTTCGCTGGGAAGGAGATAACACATCTATAGATCTAATGCACCAGTCTTATGATGAAGATAGTGATAGAACAAGAATTACAAACCAAGTTTGTAAGCAAAATCCTTTGCCTACTTACGGGTGTATTTCGGATCAGTTTGGAAGAGATGGTGTAAACCCTGGTTCAACTACCGGAACAATGTATATCTCTTTTGGTGGAATTTTTCCTCTTGGACAAAACTCTCAGGCTCTTAACGCCTTAGGGTTATTTGAATACCCAAGGCCTACAATGACTAGCCTAAGACAAATGCACTCTGATTTTGAACCCATCTTTAAGAGTGAAAGTAGTCAATCTTACTTAACTATTCAACATGACTTCGATAAATTCTCAATAACTCTAAACTATGCTGAAGGTGATGGTACTCAAGATTCTCAACAAGATTACAATATGGATGTAGGTCCTTCTTTTCTTCCTTTTAACCCAGCTACGGGCGGTCCTAACGCACTTACGGGTACTGATTTAAGAGTTCCAGTTTCTGGAACTGCTTGTGGAAGAGAATGTGAACAAACAATAACTGCTGGTGTTTATGGCGGAGATTCGATTGGAAGTTGGAGCAGAGTTTATTCTTACGACAGAGCTTATACTGACTTTGCAGAAATAGAATACGGCGAAATCAAAATCCAATCTGATCTAGATGGTAGTTTCAACTTTGTATTAGGAATGAATACTACCGATGGAGTATCTCATGGAGGCTATTACGTAAACGCTAACTCATTAGATTTCATTTCTCTATACGGCCTAGCGCCTATAGGGGTTCCGCAACTATATCCAGGTTTCTTTCACAATGATGGCTGGAACTATGCGGATCGTAAATCATTCTTTGGAGAAGCCTACTTCGATCTTAATGACGAAATGAGATTGACCGTAGGATTTAGAAGAAATCAGGATGATAAGGCAACTAGAGATAGATCAGCATTAGCTAATGCAGCTAATTTAGGTCCTGCCCTTGGATTGCCTTCAGCAGCATGGGTAAGATCTTCTCTACCAGATTGTTTAACTGCTATTGGAGGATCTGCTGTTGCTATTCTAACCGGACAGGCTACTAACTCTTGTACTGCGATAGGTAACCAACTACTTGAGTTTTATGGAGCTAAGTCAGCTGTGGATGCTGGTACATTAGCAGTTCTAGCTGGAGATCCTACTGGTATCTCTCAAGTGCTAGGAGGAATGTTGATGGTACCTCCTACACCAGAATACAACGAGGCTCGTCAGTTAGCGGGAAGTCCAACTACTACTGAGTTTGAAGAAACGACAGGTAGAATCGGTTTAGATTGGCAAATGAATCCTGATACACTCGTGTATGGAACTTTCTCAAAAGGATTTAAACCTGGTGGTTTTAATCCTGCTATAAATGATTCTTTCCCTCAAGACACTCCTAGGATATTTGGTAGTGAGAATGTAGACGCTATAGAATTCGGCATAAAAGCTACTCGTCTAGGTGGAAGGATGCAACTTAATGCATCAATGTTCCAATATGACTATAAAGGGTTACAGATTTATAAAATTATTAATAACTCATCTGTAAATGTGAATGTAGATGCTGATATTATGGGAGCAGAATTTGAAATGCTTTACATCCCTGAATTTGACCCAGATATAGTTATAGACGTAATGTTATCTTGGTTGGAAACAGAAGCTGCAGACAATTTACTTCTTGATCCTAAGGATAGACAACAGAACGACCCTAATTGGATAGTACTTAAGAATATTGATTCTGGTAGTGCCACTGGAGTTCAGTATATTGCTAATCTGCAAGGAGCCTTATTAGGTGCACAACTTTGTCCTGCTTTAGGTGCTTGTATACCAGCGCCTAATACTATTTATCCGAATGGAGTTCCAGCCTATATGTCTAGAACTTTTCTTAATGCAATCGGAGTTCCAACAAGTGATGGGATACTTACTAATATCAAAGGTAATGCACTTCCTAACTCACCAGAGCAAACCTACAAGATTGGTATTGCCAAAACATGGCATCCTTCTAATGGTGTGGATGTAACTGCTCGCCTTGATTATTACAAACAAGATAAGAGTTACGCAAGAGAGTTTAATAGAAGCTGGGATGAAATTCCTTCATGGGATCAGACTAACATCTCTTTACTAATAAATAATCCTGACGGTACATGGAGCGTAAGATTATGGGCTCGTAACTTAGCAGATGAAGAGAACGTAACAGGGCATTATGTAACATCCGATACTTCGGGAATGTACACTAATTACTTCCTAACTGAACCGAAGATTGTTGGGGCTTCTTTTAAAGTCAATTTCTAATTAAAAGAAATAAAGAACTAAACTGAGTTAACTTAAAGAGTTAATTCAGTTGGTTCTTAGTTGAATAAGTTTAGTTTCTTACATTAGGAGATTGGTTATTATAACCACCTCCCATGCCCCCTTGCACAGAGGGTATTCTCATATTGCCTAAACCACGAATAAAGTTTTGGTTATTTTTAGCAATCATCACATAAGTCTGATACTGGTTAGAATCTAGTATTTTTTTTAATTTTTTCTTCTCTTTACGCTGAATCTTTTTTAAATCTTCAATGCCATCCTGAGGTCTTCCATTAACTCCTTTAAGCTTCCTCATTGCCTTTGCTCTTTTTTTAACGGATGTTAGTAAGATTGGTTGCACCTTATCTCTTTGTTGTTCAGATAAAGATAAGGCCAGCATCAGTTTCTCTACCTGCATTAAAGGAATACCTCCTTTTTTGAAAGCCTGTTTTATTCTTTCGCTAGCCTCAGGAGTCTGAAGATAAGAATTGGCATATAAAGGCTGAAAAGTAACTACAACCATTAACATCAACAAGGTCGAAAAAAACTGTCTAGTTTTGCTCATTCTTTTGAAACTCCCCAAAAAAGACGCTGATTCTAAGTTACTATTTAAAGAAAAAAAACTCTTTTATATAAATTTTCTTTTGTGACTACTTCTGCATTCTACTTATTGTGCTCACAACTTTACTAATATCTGTCTTTGATAAATTTGTACTTGAAGGCAAACAGATACAACTTTTCACTTCCGATTGAGTCTTCTGAACCTTGTAAGATTGAAAAGATTTAAAAGGTTTCTGAAGATGATTTGGATACCAAACAGGCCTGCATTCAATACCTGCATTGAGCAATTTCTTGATAATCTGATCTCTTGAATTCCCAAAGATCTTTTTGTTAACTTTTAATACTGTCATCCAATAGTTTGATCGTGTGTTCTTAGCGGGCTTTATTAGCTCTAAACCTGGAATATCTTTAAAACTTTGATCATAAATTTTATAAATCTTCTTTTTCTTGGCTTTAAAAGATGGTAAAGATTGAACCTGAGCTAAACCTAAAGCAGCTTGAATATTGGTCAATCTAAAATTAAAACCTACATTATTATGTTTGTAATAGAAGGGATCGTCTTTAGCCTGAGTAGAATAGTAATTAACTAAATCTGAATCCTTCTTTTTATTAGTCAGGATCATCCCTCCCCCTCCAGAAGTCACTATCTTGTTACCATTAAAAGAAAGGCATGCTATATCTGCAATCTTTCCTGTATGAACCATATTCCCTTTATTATCTTGGTACAAGCTGCCTAAACTTTCACTAGCATCTTCGACTATTTTTATATTTTTCTTTCTACATATACTATAAAGCTGATTTACTTCAACTGGATTACCCCATGTATGGACAGGTAAAACAGCTGCTATTCTCTTCTTAGATTTCTTGTTGTAACAACTCCCAGCTTTCATAAAAGTTTCATTATTAAGAAATTCTAGGGTTTTAGTAATATCCATAGTGTGATGTTCATTACAATCCATAAAAACTGGAACTGCTCCTAAATACCTGATTGTATTAATAGGTGCTATAAAACTTAAACTAGGCACAAGGACTTCGTTAGTTTCTCTTATTCCTAAAACATACAAAGAAAGATGAAGAGCTGAGGTTCCGTTAACTACAGCTGTAGCATGTTTAATTTTAGTTTTTTTAGAAACAAATTTTTCAAATCGCTTTACAAATGACCCTGAGGAAGAAACCCAACCTGAATCCAAGCATTCCTTTAAATATTGCCATTCTTTATTCCCTATATTTGGTTCAGCTAGACTAATTTTTTTCATCTTTGGTAGTTCTCAGAGATATTTTTCCCCTTTTTTCCTTTTTCTAATGACTTCAGAAGGAACTCCATAACACAAACTATTATCTGCAACATCTTTTGTTACTAAAGAACCAGCACCAATAACACAATGGTTTCCTATTTTGATATTTTGAATAATATCGGCACCCAATGAGATAGCTGAATATTCTCCAATCTTTACATTACTGCCTGTTGTAGCATTAGGAGCTAAACTTGAAAAATTACCTATAAAAGAATCATGATCTAAAGATGCATTTGTATTGATAATGCAATGATCACCTATTTGAGAATCAGCGTTGATAATTGCTCCAGGTAAAACCATAGTTCCAATTCCAATTTTTACCTCTTTTCCTATTTCAGCACTCGGATGAATACATGAGATAAAGTTAAAGTCAGGAATAGACTCAATAATTTTTTCTTGTACATTCTTCCTTATCCAGTTATCTCCTATGGCAATGACACCTCCATGAATACTTTCTGATTTATAGAGCTCAGAGATATCTTCTTCCTTGGCTAATATTTTGTAGCCAAGAACATCTTCTCCAATCTCCTTATTTGGATCAATTAAACCTTTAACTTGAAAATTCCCTTCCTTCTCAATAGTGTCTAACACTACTTTTGCATGTCCTGACGCCCCAAATACTAATATTTCTTTCATAATTAATCTTCTAGATGGCTATCATATTCTAGGTCGTAAAAGCCTTTCTTTAAAATTTCAGATTTTTTTTCTAAATTGAGGTTTTCAATAATCTCTATAATTTCTTTAGAGGTATCACCTTCCCCATAGGGAGATTTTATGTCATTGATTTTATTAAGGAATTCTGTAGACAAGGCTTTCTTTATAGCTTTTTCTATTTCTTCTTGAGAACATGCACAATCTATTATATTTTTAGATCTAAACCTTCCTGCTTGCCTGTCTCCTATGTTAACAACAGGGAGTTGAAAAGAAGCAGCTTCTATAATACCACTAGAGGAGTTCCCTATCATCAAGGTAGCATATTTCATTGAGCTTAAATACACTCGCTGACCTAAATTCTTAGTTAATCTAAACTTTTCAGGATATTTTTTTGAAAAAGCTTTAATTTCTTTGTAGATGGATATATTTGCTGTATCGGCATTTGGCATAGTCATTAACGTTAGCAAGCTACTATTCTTTAGAGCTTTAAGGAGTTCAATAATTTGATTATTAGCACTCTCATAACTATCTAAAGTTACTGGATGAAAGGTCATAAGAGCAATATTCTCATTAAAATCTATATCTAGATGGTTAGTGAGCTCATCTTTTTCCATTAAAGATAGTGATTTTATATTATCAACCCCTAATGCACCGACAGAGAAAACAGTAGAGGGATTTTCTCCCATTTGAACTATTCTATTTGCATAACCTTCCATTGATGCAAAATGAAAAGAAGACATTTTTGTAATTGAATGTCTAATAGAATCATCTATCTGACCAAAACTCAATTCCCCACCATGGATATGAGCTATAGGTATCTTGTGAATAACTGCAGCTACACATACTGATATTAATTCGTATCTATCTCCTAAAACAACCAATAAGTCAGGAGAAGTTGTATTAATGAGTTCCGAAAATCCTCTTAATCCTTGAGCAATTGAATAACAGATGGATCCTTCTGTATCTTCTTCTTGAGTCATTGCAACTTTATATAGATGCTTAGCATCATGACTCTGCTCTATTAATTTTACGGTTTCTCCATGAAACTTTGATAAATGTGAGCCTGTAGCAACTAGTTTCAAGTCAAGTAGTTTACTTGATTCTATTTTCTGTATTAAAGGATAAAGAAGTCCGTAATCAGCTCGACCAGTTGTGACTACCATTATCTTTTTATTCATAAAGATGGGTGTTCCTCTTTTATTCTTCCATCTGGTCGTTTGTTGTCATCTGCTAACCTAGTCACATCATCTAGGTGAGGAGTAGATGCCTCATAAAGGATAATATCTGTTATGGCTTGAATTCTATGAATATTTCCTGGTTTTACATCTATTAAACATGTCGGTTCTAAGTCAACTTCTGATACCTCTCCTAAAATGGTCTCTATATCATCTGTCTTCAAAGATGCCGTGTAATGCAGTTTTGCTCTGCCGGAAACAAGTAAATTAGTTTCTTTCTTTTTATCATGAAACTGAAGGCTAGTCCTCGACCCTGCTTTAATAAATATTTCTTTAAAGGCATAAGTGGGATGTTGACCGCTAATCCATAATTCATAACCCCAAGGTTTATTGACTTTATAGACTTCCTTTTGTAATTGATGAGAAATAGACTTAGTTTTCGCTCGGTTTTCAAAATTACTTCCTACAACTAAAAAATCGGCATAACCTCCTGTAATTTGTAAATTAACTGTACTATCTTCAACCTGAAGGGAATCGCCTAATTCTAAATTTAAACCATTCCCTAAGACCTCAATAGAGGTTGATGTTTCTTTTTTAAGAACAAATAAGGAAAAAGATTCTAAACCCTCTAGTTTTAGAAGCTCGTCTTTATTTACCTTTTGGAAAAAATATTCATATAAATCTGAGCAAAGAATTTTTTTTCCTGACTCATTTAGGGGAATATTCTTTACAATATTCCCTCCATACTTTTGGCCTATCATTCTTTTTTAAATTAAGTAAGTCCTATGATTATAATTACTAATCTTTTAAAAAACATAAATAAAACTAGATGAGCTAACAATAAGATATTAAAGTTCTTAATAATTATAAATCAATTATGCCTTTCTAGGTTTAGAAGATACAAAGTGATTAATCGTTATTACCAACACTATTTAATATAATTTATGACTTCAAGTTTAGAAGAATTCCAACTTAGTACTAAGGTAACTGATATAAATAAATGGATATTTTGTGATGTAAAAATATCTCGCTACCTAGCAAGAAATGAGAAAAACTTGACCCTCCCTTCTGAAGATAGAGCTGGTAAAACTGTTTTCTTTTTCCATTTCATAACGAATTTCCTGAAATTGTGTTTAATTTTTTTAAGACAGCTGAGTTTACCAAAAAAGATTAAACTAGATGGGATAAACCACCTGGTGTTATCTAGTGAAGCTGGGCATGATAAAAAAAACTATCTCAGGCATATTTCAAAAGAAGAAGATAAGTTTATAACTGTTAAAACCTTCAAAACTAGCTCTTATATGAGGATTTATACAATTAGCTTTTTTAATCTTATTAAGTTTTTCTTTGAAGCTATAAAAGAAATTAATAAGGTTTTATCTTTAAAATTGCCAAAGGAATTAGAAGTCCTGGTCTCTAAACATATTAAAACTAATCTAGCTAATTACTCCTATCTTTGTTCAATCTTTTTAAAAATACATTCCAAGCATCCAAATCTCATCATTTATCACAGTGGTGCAACTTTTCTTTCTTCAGCTACAAAAAGAATAGGGATAAGTAATAGATATCTGCTACATGGACTTATGGGAGAAGCTGGAAAATCTAGCTTTCCAACTTATGAGAAAATCTTTGTTTATTCAAAGGAGGAGGCGGAGTATCTTAAAAAATTAACACCAGAATCAAATGTAGCTCTTTACCCTTATAAAGAAATAAAGAATCTTGAAAAAAAAGTTCTTCTTTTTCTAAGGGTAGACGATCATCTAATGGAGAAAAAACAACTAGATGAAGTTATATCATATTTTACTAAGAATGCTTATAAGGTTTTATTTAAGCTACATCCAACCTATAAAGGATTGTTAGCTAAAGAACTTTCCTCAGCTCATAGTATAAAGTTATCTAATAATAACAACTTAGATGCAAAACAAGTAATTGACGAAGAAAAGCCGTCTTTCTCCATAGGGTGGGCTTCAACAGCATTATGCGAATCCTTACAAAGTGGAGTAATTCCTATAACTTTGCTAGATAAAAATAGTAAAAAGTACAATTATGTTGATGCTCCTCCTATTGTTTATCCAATTCAAAAAAGATGCCTTTCTTGGCAAGAAGAAAGGAAAGAAATTGATCAACTTATATCGAATATGTCGGAATACCCAAACTATCTAGAAATTTTAAATTCTAGATAAAACCAAAAGAAATTTAAACTCTATTGTTAAGAGTCTTAATTAATCAGCTGATTTTAAAGGTGCCCACGCCAATAAAGAAGAATCATCGGGTTTGGTACTCGGTACTAGCTTTGCTCCATTTGCTTCAGCCATACCTTTATATTCTTTCCAAGACAATATAGATTCTATTTGTGTTCCTGGTCCAGAATCAAACATTACTGGGCCATATAAATTAGCAGTATAAATAAGATCTTCATCTGTAACCCTTTGAGTTGCATCATGTCTCGCACCTGCAGGTTCATAGAACCAAATACCTGGACCATAACCCTCAGGAGGACCTGCCCTTACACCCAATCGTCCCTGCAAGACTAAGAAGTCACTTGCTCCAATGTGTGTATGAGGATCAGCAACCCCATTATGACGAACTATTAAAGAGATATATCCAGTTTCTTCACTAACTCTTAGAATCTTTAAACCAACATCTTCCATACCAGGCAGAACTATCCAGGGCACTTCTCGGGTATCAACAAAATGAGGGTGTGTAACTTCTGAGTTTTCAGAAGTATCAACCGAATCGTTTACTAGTTTCCCAGCATTCTTTGAAGCTATTTCTAGAGGCTCTCCATTACCCTTGTAAGGCTCTCCCTCTATCTCCATACAAGCGGATAGAGAGTTTGGAACTAAAACAATCTTTTTATTTTTAGCTAAACCAAGAACATCCATAGCGGTAAATAATGAATCTACCGATCCATCGTCTTTTAGAAAAGCTACTGCACTATAGAAATTGGCTAATACCTCAGTATCCTCAATAGCTGTGAATGCGTTCACTTTTGAATTTGCCGAAATAAAACCCCAAGTTCCTGGGTTAAGTATACTTTTAGATCCCTCTTGCTCATATTCAGCTTTCCCAGATAGGACTAGCATATCCATGCCGCCTAAATAGACCGAACTGGGTAAAGTTGCCCCAGAATCTAGTTTGAAGACAAGACTAAATATTCCGCTTTCACTACTAGCGCGAGCAGGCTTGATAGACATACCAGATACATTAGGAATTGGTATCCATGGTAATTTATTAGTATCAATACAATCCCCTACTCCACTAGGATTGTAATCAGGATTAGGTGCTTCTGACATATTTCTCCCCCTTTGCTAAACCTAAATAGGATTATAGCAATTGTTATAAATTTATAAAGCTAACACCTTAAGGGATCCTTTTCGCTACTTTTAAAAGCCAAATCCCAATCCAAGTGTTTATTATTGTCTTTATAGAACCCATAACGAAAGCTGGAAATGCCCACCAAAAATCAAGCCAAGCATTCCAAAACCAAGAATAAACCCAAGTTTTAAGCCAGGGTAAATTATTTTCTAAGAAGTTAGAGGTACTAAAAGACAATATTGTGTAATCGGTGGAGAGAATATCCCACAAAATCCATAATAAAAAAGCTATTTGAAAAGGAGTAGTCCATATTAAGAAGTAAGCAAAAAGAAAAAGAAATCTCTTCATAAAAGACTCCTTTTTTTTTGTGAATAGTGAAAACTTGCAATATGTTTCAATATATCAATTATTCCTCATAAAATGATTTGAAATGCTCTTCTCTATCTTCTTTAATCATTCCTACTGTTTCATCCATGAATCGGTTTCTATCTTCACTGGTTTTAAATATCCATATACAGAAACAATCCTGACTATGATATATAGCCTTTAGCTCATCATCTATTGCACAAATAGCTTTTGGGATAGAGGTTTTAATACAAATCATATCTACTTGAAATAACTAGCTTATACGAATAATCTGTATTCTCATATAAATTAAAGTGAAAAGCTTAAAAGTAATACTACTCTTATTATCTATAACGATTAGCGATTATATATCTTCAAATGAAGTCGAGGAGGACTTTAAAGAATCTACTAATATTTTATTTTGGTCTAGTTCTCAAAAAGAAGAATGGTTTAAAAGAATAGACGAACTGATTCCCTCAGTGCCTATAAAGAAAGGTGAAAATATTTATGAACTAGAGCTTAAACCTTTAGATTTTTCTACTGTAAGTTATGACTTGTATGGTAAAAGATACTCAATAGAAGATTATTTACTTCGTTCCAGAGTTGCAGGACTTTTAGTGGTGCATAAAGGGAATATAGTCTATGAGGAGTATGGTTTAAATAATGATAAAAATAGTAAATGGATTTCTTTCTCTATAGCTAAATCAGTTACATCCATGCTGCTCGGTGCAGCAATTAAAGATGGTTATATAAAAAGTGTAGAAGAACCTGTAACAACATATCTTCCTCAACTTATAGACAGTGCATATGAAAAAGTAACAATTAAGAATTTATTGCAAATGTCTTCAGGGGTTGATTGGGACGAAGATTATTCTGACCCTAAATCAGATGTAAGTATTGCAGCTGGATTTAATTCAACGACTTTATTTAATTATCTTAATGAATTACCAACTGATGCATCACCAGGGAAATTTTTTAATTACAATACTGGAGAAACTAATCTTGTTGGTGATCTAGTTCGCTCTGCTATCGATAATAATCTTGCTTCCTACCTAGAAAAAAAAATATGGAAACCTTTTGGTATGGAAAATGAAGCTTCTTGGAGTGTGGATCAGGACCACCTTGTAGAACTAGGTGGATGTTGCATTAATGCGACATTGAGAGACTATGCTAGGATTGGTTTGTTTGCCATGCATGGAGGAAAATTAAATGATGGCACCAAGGTTTTACCTGAGAATTGGATGAAAAACTCTACAACTCCTTCAAAGGGCTACAAAGGATATGGATTCCAGTGGTGGCTAGATGATTCTATGAAAACCGGAGAGCCGAGCAGTTTTTCAGCTCAAGGGATATTTGGACAAATGATTTGGATAAATCCAGCTACAGAAACTGTAATAGCAATACAAAGTGCCTGGCCCCATGCAACTAGCTGGGACTTTAATCTTCACCAATCTAAGCTTATAAGGGCTATTCAGAATGAGTTAAATAAATAAAGGTTACTTCTTCATTCTTTGCCATTCTTCCCAACCTATAAAGCCAGTAAAATTCTTGTCATCAAAGAATAAAACAGGTCCATTACTTATAAAAAGGTATTCAGTATCTTCTACAGCAGTTGTTTTATCATGCAGCATTCCGTTTGGTTCATAAACGTAATCTCCTGCATTGAGTAGACCATCTCTAACCTCTAATTGTCCTGAGAGAATAAAAGTATGAGAACCTGCTAAGTGCTTATGAGGATCTGCTGAAAACCCTTTGAGCCATCTAAACAATACTGCCCAACTTCCGCTTTCTGAACCTGTATAAAGAATTTTTACAAAAGCCCTGTCATCTCCTTCAATATAAGGCATCCAATCCATTTTTGATGCTTCAACCAAAGTATCCATTAACTCACTATTAACTGGATTTATTTCTTGTGGTAACCCCATAATAAACCTCCCCAATTTATTATCTTTTAACAGTTTTAAGGTAAACCGAAACTGCTAAAAATACAAGAGTTCATTTTACTGAATTAAAGTGATCAACCAATTTTTTAGTTATTGCTGGAATTATTTCTTGATGAATCTCATGTCCAAGTCCATCAATGATCATTTGATTTGAACCTTGTATTTGATTAACAATGGCTAATCCATGCTCCAAAGGTATGATGGGATCTTCTGAACCATGTATTACTAAGGTAGGAACCTTAATCTCTTTTAACCTGTGGAACCTGTTTGGACTAATTCCAA
This sequence comes from uncultured Gammaproteobacteria bacterium, assembly GCA_913045055.1. GTDB lineage: Bacteria > Pseudomonadota > Gammaproteobacteria > Magnimaribacterales > Magnimaribacteraceae > CAJWPI01. The sequence goes on from CAJWPI010000021.1 coordinate 13,999, forward strand.
CCGCAGCTAGATGTCCGGAATAAAGGTTGTTCCCTTGACTCAATATTAAGTTCAATCTTTTTCCAAAACTTTCTTCATTAAAAGGGTATCTTGTTCCGGATAGAGCTCGTTGAGTCGTTAGGTTTGCCTCCCTTTCCTTTCCTTCTAAATTTTGGATAAAGGTTACTTTCAAAGATTTCGTAAAGGATTTAGAGGGTCCTGGTAGATTTTCAGTATCAAATCCTGGGGTGCTCATTATGGGTGCAAGAGTCAAAACCCTTTCAGGATGCTCCAAGGCAATGACTTGTGCAATCATCCCACCCATAGAAGCCCCAACAATATGGGCTTTTTCTATGTTTAGATGATCTAATAAAGAAACTGCATCTAAGGCCATGTCATTGAGATCATATAGTGCTGAACCACCGGGATTCATTCTGAATTTTCCTTCTTCATCTAGCATTAGAGAGAACATTTGCTCAACAAAATATTCTGTAATACTAGTGGGTAAGATTTTCAGAACTTTTATTAATAAAGGCTCTTTAGAGAACCAAGTGCTTTTTCCTACATCACGATTATCAAAATTTATTACATAAAAATTATTTTCTTCTATTCCATCAATCAATTCTTGAGGCCACATCTTGCTGTTTGCATTTGTTCCCATAATTAATAAAACAGGAGGATTAGATTTATTACCATAATCTTCCCACCAAATATCAATATTATTCAAATGACTAACATTTCCTTGGTCAGATCCAAAGATAGGAAAAACAATGAAGTAAATAACAAGAATAAACTTTTTCAAGTTAGTCCCTTTCTAAACAATTGTATAAAGTGCATCAACTAATTCATTGGAAGTTTTATACAATTTTCTTAATTCATGCTGTTTATTACATAAAAACGCGTAACCTAGGCCCTTATCTAAATCCCCAAAAGCTACTGTGCCACCTACCCCAGCGTGCCCAAACATTTTGTTACTAAATTTAGGAGACATGTTACCCATATTTGTCATCCTATTTCCCACTTCATAACCAAGTCCAAAGGTTATGTCCGATCCAAAAAGAACAGAGTCTGGTCCGCTAGAGAGGGGAGTGGTTGCTAATTGTATTGTTTCAGGTTTCATAATTGTAAAACTGTCTCTACTACATCCTGTGCTCAAAATACCATATAACTTTGCTAAACTTTTTGCCGTTCCATGCCCATTAGCTGAAGGTATCTCAGCTTTACGCCACTCTTGACTGTTAACATAATCTTCATCCTGAGCACTATTTGATTCGAAAGCTATCAAAAAATGACCACCCTTTATTGAATCTTTTAGATTTTTTAATTGTCTTGGTAGAATAAAATCAGGTACATATCTTATATATTCAAGAGGTGATTTAGCATTCTGTTCTTGAGAAAGAAGTAAAGTCTCTGCACACCGATCTAAATCAGTTGTATCTAGACCTATTTTAAAATCAATGTTGAGAGGGTCTGCTATTTCTTCTTTGAAATACTGACCTACAGTTCTTCCATCAACTCGTCTTACGACTTCTCCAACAAGCCATCCATATGTCAGAGCATGGTAGCCTTGAGAAGAACCAGGTTTATGAAATGGTGCCTGTTTTTCTAATATCTCTATAAATTTATCCCAATCCATCCATTGATTGATAGGCAATCCTTCTTGAAAACCAAACATTCCCGCTCTATGACAAAGTAAATCGCTAACTTTTGTATCTTCTTTTCCATTACACCCATACTCAGGCCAATAATGAGATACCTTTTTCTCTACATCCAGGAGACCCTCATCAATTAATTTAGCTATACAAGTGGCAGTTACACCTTTAGTGGTAGAAAAAACATTTACTATAGTATCTTCCTCCCAAGTCTTTTTTTTAGAAGCATCTTGGTATCCTCCCCAAAGATTTACTACCATTTCTCCTTGATATTCAATTGCAACTGATGCTCCTACCTCAAACTCTTCTTTAAATGAAGAAGAAAAAGCCTCATGAACTTTTTCAAATCTGGGGTCACAATGTCCTGAAATAATTGACTCTTGCATTGTTCTCTTTATTAGATCGAAATATTAGTTAGAAAACTTGTATCAAAAATCCTATAAGAGACCCTAAAACAAATACATAAATTGGTGGCAAACTAATATATAAGCCTAAAACTCTTTTTTCTGCTTTCTGATAATACCCATAAGCATAAATTAACCTTCCTATTGGCCAAAGAATTCCAATTATAGAGGCCCAAATCGGATCTACAGCAAAGGAAAATAACCAAAGACTTGGAAGAAAAATGACTAAATGCTCAAGTGTATTCTGATGAACCCTTACTTGTCGGACATATTCTTCAGGCCCGTCATGAGAAGGCGCTGGTATTTTGTACTTTTGCCTTGCCATTCCAGCATTGAACAAGGTTAAGTAATAAACTAGTAGTGCTAAAGTACTCAAGATAGATGGATAGATAAAATTTTCCATTTTCTCCCCTTTTTAATTTACCTAAATTTCTTCTTTCCTATATGTCTAACTTTACTACAAAATCAATGACAAGAAAGATCGTATTTCTTTAATCTGTAATAATTGTAAGGTAAAGGTGTAAGGAAACCGGCTAATAGCATTATAGGAATGACCCACCATACCAAGATACCACCTACTAGTACTACATCTACGGTATTCATAGCTATTTCCATTGCAATCATAGAGATAAATGACATCCCCATTGCTGTACTAAAGGCTTCTTTGAGATTCATTTGACGCGATAATATAAAAGTCTCAAGCATAATAGAAGTAATCAATCCATTAAGAATTGCTAGACTCATTATTGCTAACATAGGAAAAGGGATTTGAGAAATCTGAAAAAAAAGAATAGTTCCAAAATCTCCTATAGAACAGCCTAAAAGACACCACAGAGTATTCACAGAGGCTTTTTTCCAAGTAGATCTACATGTCCAAGAGATTGATTCTTCGCTTTGCATATTCGAACCTACTCTTTATATTATATAAAAGGATCATACGCCCATTGAAGAAGAGCTTGTCTTTGTCTCTTTCTGCAATAGATATTACCTTTCTCACAATTTTTTTTTATTGCACCAATATGTCTTGGACCAAAGGACTGCCATCTTCTAATTTGAAAAGCATCAACCCTTGGTATCCTTCTTCCAAGAGAATATCTGCAATACCATTGAAACCAACCCAAGGGATCTTCAGGGGTTATCCATCCTTTGTTTTTCCAAATGGACATGGGCTGACCAGCCATTATTTCAAAGAAGTTCAGGTTTTTATTAAAACCATTCGTACTAATCTTAGCCTCTTTAAACCAAGTCTCAGGATATTCATCGATATCACCTTTAAAATACCATCCACCGAAAATACCTAATTCAAGCATTTCCTGAGGTGAGACTTGCGGACTAAACTCTTTTTTCATAGTTATTTAATTGAAGAGACTTCCTTAGCCAGTTCAGTCCTTATTGATTTTCGGATAAAGTGCTGTAAGCCTTCTATTTCCCTTATAGAAAGTTCAGGATATGGCGGCATCCCCCTTTCAAGAAGAGTCCCTTGATGTAAAATCTTCACTAAACTATCTAATGATTCTGTTGTTCTTGAACGCAGTAAATCTGGAGCTGCACCATCAGCTAGTAGATTAGGACCATGACAAGCCACGCAACTACGATGATAGAGCTCTTGTCCTTGGGTTGCCAAGTTTTCATCAATTTTAAATTTTGGAATATCAGTAATAGGTAAGGTTGCACTTTCAAAGATAGGTAAAGTTTTATCTCCATCAAGAACAAATGTCAGAACACGACGTTTTTGGGTACGGTAATTCCACTGAGGTCCTTGTCCTGAGTACATAAATTCTTGCCAGCCTGTTAATTGGGTTATGTATTGTTTTCCATTAACTTTGTAAGTAATAGGTTGTGCATTAATTCCGTTTTGAGTATCAAAAGACCAGATTTTCTTTCCTCTGTCTGCTTCATAAATACTAAGCTCTCCAGTAGCTTGACCTTGTACTACTAAATTACCAGCAGTTGTCATAGTGCCTCCATTTCTGGCACCCACCATATTAGCTCTCCAAACTTCTTTTTGACTGATTGGATCCCAAGCAGATAACCATCCACTGCTTGCAGGAGGAATTAGATTCGCTGGGGCTTGCCCCATTCCATTATCAAGATAGTAATGTTCTGAATATTTCCAGTCTTCTATTTCTTGAGGATCGGTTACTGCACCCCAACTATTCCTCACGGGCAAATAAACTAAACCAGTATTAGGATTGTATGACATTGCTGCAACACCATGAGCTCCAGTACTATCAGGAGAAAGCAAAAAGGCTGTATTATTTGGATAACGTGCTTGTGGATCTTCAATTGGTCGACCTGTTTTGATATCTATTCTTTCTGCCCAGTTGACGTGGGCAAAGGGTTCGGCTGATATTAGTTTCCCATTAGTGCGATCTATTACATAGAAAAAACCATTCTTCGGAGCATGCAAAATAACTTTTCTAAGAATGCCATCAATTTCGACCTCTGCCAGCTCTATATCCATAGCAGCATTGTAGTCCCAAGTTTCACCTGGGTTTATTTGGTAGTGCCAAATATATTCACCAGTATCTATATCCAAGGCTATTATTGAACAAAGGTATAAATTATCCCCGCCTCCTGGACTCCTTATTTTTTGATTCCAAGGTGCACCGTTTCCGGTACCAATATAAACACGTCCTAAATCACGATCGTAAGCCATTGCATGCCATACAGTTCCTCCACCACCGTATTTCCACCATTCACCATTCCAGGTTCTAGCAGCTTTTTCCATAGCTTCATTTTCAAATCCTTCTTGAGGGTTACCTGGGACAGTAAAAAAACGCCAAACCATCTCTCCAGTATCAATTTTATAAGCAGTGACATAACCTCTTACAGGTCTAAAGTCAGCTCCTCCATGTCCTATTATTATCTTGTCTCCAATAACATAAGGTGGGCCAGTAATGTAACGACCATCGTTTCTTTTATTTGTTTTAGATGACCAAACTAATTTTCCTTTACCAGCATCAATTGCTATTAACCTTCCATCAGCGGTTCCTGTAAAAACTTTTCCATCTGAATAAGCTATTCCTCTTACGCCCCATGCCCCTCTAAGTTCCTCTCCGATGACCTTGTAAACTTCAGGATCATACTTCCATATCAATTCTCCAGTCTCGGCATTCATAGCATGAATTACGCTGTGCCCAGTTGCAAAAAAAAGCGTTCCATCAACAGCTAAAGGAGCAGCAACTCCGCTACTGGTAGCTACAGGTAAATCGTAATACCAAGCTAAACCAAGACGATCGATATTTTTATCATTGATTATAGAAAGAGGACTAAAATGATTTTCCTGCCAAGTCCGTCCGTAACGTTCCCAGTTACTCCCATCATCTATCTCTGAAGATTGCTTTAAAACTTTTTGTTCACTACACGACAAGAGAATCGTTGCCAAAATACAGATAAGATAATATTTTATAAATCTCATTTTTAAAATCATAAGCTAGCTTAAAAAAGACTCTCTAATTTCTTAACTTGATCATCATCTAATGTTCCTTTTTCTTCTGCTTGAATACATTCTTTTAATTCTTCTCTATTTTTTATTCCTAGTATTACTGAACTAACTTTTTCTACACTAAGTGCATACCTATGTGCTAAAGAAGCAGGGGACTCATTCCATTCCTTAGCAAGATCTCGAAAGGGTGATGCCTTTTTATAGTCATCAAAGTCTGCCTTATCCATTCCTGAAGGATGAGGTTTTCTATCCATGACAGAAGTTAGAGCACCTGCTTGAACAGCTCTTATTCCTAAAATCGGTACATCTTTTTTTTGACATTCTTCTAAAACACTATTTGGATCTAATTTTTGACTTATATACCCTATGGCTCCAACTGAATTTAAGATATTAACTGCACATTGCATAGCTTCAGGTGGTTGTTCGTGGTTTATAGCTTTTATAAGTGCTGCTTCCTGTCCTAAACCTATACCCCAATGATCAATTTTTCCTTCTTTTTTTAACATCTCAAAAGCTGGAATCACTGCGTTGTAATAACAAGACAGAGTCGTAGCATTCTTTTCCCTCAACTCATTCAAAACAGGTAATTGATAATCATCTTCTATGAGTTGAGAATGGAGCAAAAACAAATTAACCTTGTCTACACCCATTGTCTCTAAACTCCTACAAAGAGAATCATTAAGTCTTGGGTAAACTTCAGAGTCTGGAATTGTCCCAAGTCTACATTTAGTAGTCAGATTAACTGATGGAAAATTCTTTCCTTTCAAAGCCTCACCAACAACTCTTTCTGCCTCCCCTCTTCCATACATAGGTGCTACATCAAGGTGATTAATTCCAGATTCGATTGCTAGATTAACGGATAAAATACTTTCTTCTCTCGAGGTTTTGCCCCAAACATTACCTATACCACCTCCACCTAGGGTCAGAGCACTTACAGTGCCAAAAGGTTTAAACTCTCTTTGCTCCATAGTTTATTAGTTTAATAATTTCCACTCCACAAGATACATTACCTCATTTCTTCTAAAAGGTGGAAATGTAAAAGGACCATTGTAAGTTGCTTTTATTGGTGGTCCCTTTATTAAAATATCTTGTTCTTGTAATTTTCTTTTAAGAATTTCTGAATGTTTCTTAAAATTTCTATCTGTTGATCTTCCTGAATACCTAATTACTGCAAAAAAACCTTCCTCTATAAAAGAGATCTGGAGAGAATCATTATTAGGTAAAGGAGTATTTGATATATCAAATTTAGAGGGTAGATAAAACTGCATTAGCTTACTTTCACCCATATTAGATTGGGTAACAGGAGTAGTCATATCTATCTTTTCAGAATTAGTATTAGCACCTGATATATATCTAAAAAGTTTCATGAAACCATTGTCTTCTTCACCGTAACTTGTTTGAACCACTAACCTCTCTTCATAGAAACGAATCTGATATAAATCAGATTCATAAACTATTTCATAATTTGGTTCTTCATAGGCCATACAAGAAATTGATAAAAGTAACAAAACGAAAGGACTAAGAACATAGTTTCCAACTATATGACTTATTTTTTTTAATTTAGATGTCATCTTTAGATAAATTATTTATTTTTAAGATAAGCTTTCCAAGCAATTTTTTGTAAAAAGAGTCTATCCTGATCTGATATCTTGTTTAAGTAATTATAGGAAAGTCCTTCTGGAGAAGAGTTAGTAACAATTGTAAACACAGTACAAGCACCTAAATATGTTCCAAGCAGTCCAGGATGGGTTCCATCTTGATGATGTAATCTAATTTGGGGATTTTCTTGATAGGCTATTTCATAAGCCAAACCGACAGGTATAACTAAAGAATCACTTCTCTTGCCTGCTTCATAGTAAGTCTTTTTAATCTTTTTAATTAAATTAGGTTCATATCTTTTGTCGTTCTCAAGATATGCATGAGTCATATACAAAGCGGTTTTTATTCCCAGTTTATGGGCTTTATTACTAAATCTAACTGCCGTTTCAGAAAACTTTTCTCTTCTCTCTGGAGTTGTAACTTCGGTACTTCCACCTTGCATGATTAGTAGATCTATTGACTTATCTAGTTGTAGATTTTCATGATTCAGCAAATGATCTATATTGTGATTATGTAATTTTGAACCACCAATTGTTGCCGATTTAGTAACAATTTCATTGTCGTTGTAATGTTCAATCAACAATCTTTCTACATGGTTATGAACGCTGTCGTTGTAGTAAAGGTAACTATTTCCTACAAAAAGTATTCTTTTTGGATATTCTGCTCCTAGAGTGTTAGAAAAGAATAAAAAAATAAAAAATAACTTAAAGGAAGCGTTAATAATATTTTTCATAATTCTCATTTCATTCCATACTAACCTAATTTTAAACTCTTATAAGGTTCCAGAGACTTTAAAAAATGTCTAATTTTATTTGTAAACATTTTTTATTCCACTTTCAAACGTATCTTCATAAACCTAGTCTTGTAAAAGCAGGTGCCAAACTCACTAGGACATTTGTTAACTCGGTAGAATCTTCTTTTATCACAAGTTCTTGAAAATAGTCAGAAGGTCCATAATTACTTCTTACTTTTGAGGGAAGAAATCCAAATAATTTATAATAATTAGGATCTCCTAAAAGAAATAAAACATCGAGTCCTTTCTCTTCACACTTTGTGATGACGGCATACATTAAAGAACTTCCAATGCCTTTTGATTGAAAATTGGGATGCACTGAAAGAGGTGAGACTTGCCCACAAACTAACCCATTATCAGGTTCTAGTGATACAGGAGAAACAAGTACATGTCCTATAATTTTAGAATCTTCTGCAACTAAACTAACTACATCATGGCCATCTTTAATGAGTTCCTTAAAGAGCAAGGATTGTATTACTTCTCCATCTCTAAAGTTTCCTTCACCTTCAAAAGCTTGAGATATTATAGAATAGATAGATTCTTGATCTTTATCTTTTGCCTCTCTAATCTTAACCATACGATGTAGTCATAAATCTATTGCCTGTTAGAAAGTAAAAATTTGTTTATTGCTTCTCCTACTTCTGTGGGCTGTCTGTAAGTTATATCGTGTGTTCCTTCTTCTATCGTTAACAACTCTACATGCGGTATACATTCTTTTAGATTCTCACTTCCGCTATAAGGGACAACTCCATCCATTTTTCCCCAGGCTACAAATGTAGGAATGTTTAATTTACCTAGATCTTTATACATTCTTCTACAGTCAAATAAATTGAAGCACCTAACTGTGGAAAGGAGAGATTCGGTAAACCCTTTGAAGATAAGTTGTTTATTAAAATTTTCTAAGAATTCATCTTCGTTGATTGACAAAGGATCGTCGCTATAAGAAGTCTCTGACATTCTCCCTACTCCATAGATTTTATTACTAAAAACATGCCAAAACCACTCACCGATTATTGGTTTCGTTGTCCAACTATTTACTCCAGACATCCTTTGCATAAATCCTGCTGGAGCTATTAGTGACATAGATTTTGTTAATTTTGGATAGTTTTCAGTGAAATAACCAACTATCGGACCTCCCATTGAATAACCTATTAAATGGACCTTTTGACTTATCTCTTGATTATCTAGCAATCCCTTAAGAGATCTAACATAAAGTTCTTTATCATAATTAATACGTGGTCTTTCGGAGAAGCCTCTTCCAAAGTGATCATAAACAAGTACCTTGAATCCTGATTGACAAAATTTATCAATTAAACCACCCCAAACAAAACTAGGTGTAGAAAAACCATGTATTAACACTACAGTTTCTCCATTTACATCTTCGCCTTCTGGTTCAAACCACCTATAGTAAATATTTCCATCTTCTAACTCAGCCCAAGAGCCCTCTTCAGGAATATGTGATTTATTAATTTTTTTTAATCGTATGGTTTTATATAGATAAGGAAGATATAAGACTATTAGTAATACAAAATTTACTATTAGTAATGAGTTCATAACGAGATAGAGATTTTTCTCAAGTGACTTCTTCTTACTGATTAATTGGTACTATCAGCACCTTGAATCTCTCTTATTACTCTGATCAAAGCTGTTGCAATTTCAACAGGCACCTCTTCCTGTAAAAAGTGTCCAGCTGGGGTTTTAGTCACTCGAGCCTTGGGGAAATTTTTCTCCATCAATGGTAACGCTTTAGTAAGAATGGGATCATTCATGCCCCACACTATTTCTGCTGGGATATCTAAACCCTCCACGTAATTTTCTACCATTCTTAAAGCTGGTGAGCTGGGATGATTCGGGCCATCAGTTACCATTCTCATTAATGCCAATGGTGCCTTGGCATTACCGCTTTCGTACACTGGTCTGCCATAAAGTTCTGATACAGAAGATGACCAGGAAGAGGGGTCTCCTTGCATGTTAGGTAATTGATCAAAAATAGAAAGTATCACCTCTAAAATAAGTTCACCAACTACAGGGGTCTTAACAGTTGCATGAGCTGGAGAAATATCTACATTTGTTGTAGGAGCATTAAACCCTGTGTTCATTAAAACGGCACCTTTAAGTAAACCGGGAGAAAGAGCTAATGCACCCATGCCTATTGGACCACCCCAATCCTGACCTGCGTAAACTAATTCAGAAATTTCTAACTTCGTCAGAACCCCGTTGATCCACCTAATATGATTTTCTAGTGTATGTTCGCTCGCTGGGATTTTACTAGAAAATCCTAGTCCTATCAGCGTGGGCATAATCACTCGTACTTGATCAGTTGGTAAATTCTCTACTACCTTTCTGTACAAAAAGCCTGAGGTAGGATTGCCATGTAACAAGAAAACAGGAAAACCTTCACCAACTTCAAGGACGTGAACCTTAATGCCTGGTTCTACTTCAACAAAATAGCTTTTATAAGTTGGACCAATCTTCTTTGCTGCATAATCAGGTAGGGGAAAAGCTTCAAAACTGCTTGCATCAAGGGTTTGTGTGCCTTGCCCTTCTGGGGTAACAAATTCTCCATCTCGAGTGATGTAGTACACAAAAACAATACCAGCCCCAGTAATAATGAAGAGCGTAATTAATAAAAACTTTTTCATAATCTATGGAAGTACTATTATCCCTTCATTGGGTTTGATATCACCACTTACAATTTCTTGGTAAGTTTGAATAAATTTATCTAAACCAGATATCTCTTTAATTTGCATCCATTCTCTGCTTTGTTCAGCTCTTTTGCTCATAAAAATAGAAGTTCTTTTATTGTAACCTTCAACTCCCCAGTCACTATTTCTTTTTTGTATATGTGATGGGGCAAAAAAGAATTCAGTCCTATCTTGTAATTCTGCTTCTGCAAGAGCATCTTCTACCGTTCCTCCTTTATTCCAATGGGTCATACCAACAGTTAGACATTTCACCATATTATTGCCTAAAGAATCTTGGATGGAACTAAGGATCTCTTGATTGCCTGACATATCAACCATGACAGATAAATCTTGATTATTAATTTTTTCTAGTTGGTCATAAGAAATAACCTCGTCATAACAACCTAACCCTTCTAGAAAGTTAGTATTGTTTCTTGAGGTTAATCCTACTATTTTCGGAGAGTCTGCATTATCAGCTAAGCCTTGAGCGAGTCCTATTCCAGTTTTACTTGAAGCACTAATAATAATAACTTGTGATGCTCCTTCATAAGCTTGCTCTTCAAGCGCATCACATAAACAGAATGCAGTAATATGTAAAGGAAAGAGAAGGGCTCTAACATTGTCCATAGAGCTATCATAATTTTCTTCTCCATTGAGCCTGACATAGTTGTTATAAACAGGGGGAAGTTCCTTACGATGTTCTTTTCCATCAACAAAACTTTGTGGAGAAATCTTGATTGGATTTACTAATAAGTTATTAGCTGGAGGGAAGTATCCAAAAATCCTTTCACCATTTTTAATATCATCATTATTTGAACTCACTACCTCTGCAAAACCCCACATTGGTATACAACCCCATTCATTGTTTAGATTTTCCGTAGGAGGAAAAAATTGCCAATAACCAATAGCATCCCCTGCAACTCCATAAGTAACATTGTTAGCTGTAAAAGAAAACCTTTCTACCTTGAGGAGAACTTGATTTTCATCTATATCATTTCCTAGTTGTTGTGTAACAATGCGTGTTTTTTTTAAGTCAGTTTTTAGAGTTTGTAATTCTTTCATAATTAATTTACCTGGTTATTAATCACAGTATAAAGGGGATAATCCTTGTTTTAACTCTTTCTGAATACTCTTTATAACCTTCAAGTTCGTTAATTAGAGTTTTCTCTTCTATAGTTATCCTGAATTTTAAAGCAATGGCTATTGATAAAATGCTAAGAATTAATGACAAATAGGTACCAAGCCATAGGTTCGTGCCAACCAAAAAAAGCAGAAAACCTGTATACATTGGATGTCTTACCAAAGAATATACACCTGAATCTATTACTCTTTGTCCTCTTTCTTCCTGAATATTTACTGTTGTTTCGGCAAATTCATTTGCATCCATAGAAGCAATAATAAAAAACAAACCTATTATCAAAATTAACAAACCTGAAATTTTTAAAACCCCAGTAAAAATAGGTGTTAACTGCAGATGAAAAACATCTAGAGGGCAAGAAATTAATCCTATTCCAAGTGCCATAAACATAAGAGTTGTAGCAAGTTTATCTTCTTGGGGTTGATTTTCGCTTGGAAAATTTAACCTTGCTTCTATGCTTGCTGGTTTAGTAAGCAAAAGATAAATACAACCTACTGAAACTATTGAATAATAAGTTACTGCCCAGATTAAGGCATCAGTCCAATATAAAGTCCATGCTGGTAAATAAACTAAAGTAGCTAATAATAAGGCTTGAAATAAAACGCCAATAAAAGTCTTAATCCACAACATTTTTTACTTCCCTTTCTATCTAAAATGAGAAATTATTCTAGCTGAACCCTTTTCACAATTTGGACCCATTAAATGAACTCCATCAATACAGGGAAGTTGGATAATTTTTTCTATCAGTTCTAGACAAATTTGTTCACCGGTTTCCTCTGGTGAGTCACTGACTTCTAAGCGATGAAGAATTTCGTCGGAGATGTTTACACCCCATAAGTTTTTTCGCATCCAGTCGCCCTGTTTTGCTGATTTTAAAGGACCCATTCCAATCAGCACCTTACAATTGTTAAAAGAACCATGGTCGTTCAATTTATCCGAATATTCTTTGATTACCTCATAATCAAAACAATACTGAGTTTGAACGAAATTCGCTCCTTGTTCGATCTTAGTTGTTAATTTACTAATCGCATCTGGTTTTGAAATCTGATCATATAAATCATCCGCTGCACCTGGATAAATCTGAAGAGGGTTTTTTATTTCTGTTCCGTCTGTTAGCGTTCCCTTTGAGATGACGTTACACAGTTCGATCAACCCATTACTATTAAATTCATTAACAACCAAAGGCCCATTCTTATCAGGCTGATCACCACTTAAACAAAGAACTTTGTTTACCCCAGCCGATAGCGCGCCAAGTAATACGGACTCCAATGCAATACGGTTTCTGTCCCTACCTGTTAGTTGCAAAATGACATCTAACCCACTTCTTCTAATCTCTGAAGCAACCAGTAAACTGTTCAAACGGCTTTTGTAATTTGGTGAGTCTGTTACATTTACAGCGTCAGCAACAACCCCAAGCTCTTCAACCTTACCAACGCTTCCAGCAAGATCAGTAGTAACATCAGGTGTAGTTTCCGCTGTAAATAACAAATCAGTTGTTTCGAACATTTTATTTCTCCTCTACTATTGCTTTGCTAATTCTTTTTTTGGGCATCTATCCATAATAACCTTTAGACCAGCTTTTTTTGCTAATTCTGAAGCCTCTTCACTAATAATATCTAATTGAGTCCAAAGAACTTTTGCCCCTATTTTAATTGCTTCTTTGGTTATTCCAATAACTGCATCTTCGTCTCTAAAAACGTCTACCATATCTATCTCTGCTGAAACAGAACTTAGATCTGCATAGCATAGCTGCCCTAAAATGAGATTACCTTCTTCATTAGGATTAATGGGGAATATTTGATAACCATGTTGAATGAGTGATTCCATAACTTTGTAACTATCTCTATCTTGATTTGCACTAGCTCCTACTACTGCAATCGTTTTTACTTCTTTAAGTATTTCTTTTATATAAGTTTCAGAATAATCAACAATCATTTTTTACCAGTTATAACTAAAGTACCTGCCCAATCTGTATGTTTATTTGAGTGCCAACTCTTGACTTCATCAAATCCAGCCATTTCAAAAATCTGAACCCATTCTGATTCTTTCAACATAAGCATTTGAGTACCTACTTTTTCTTGCCAAGAATGGGAATCTTTATTTTCATAATAATGATCTAACCCAACAATTAATCTTCCACCTTTATTGAGCCAACAATCTGAAATCTTTCGTACAATTTCAGAAGGATCTTCTAAATAATATAATACTTCCATAGAATGAATTACATCGTACTTTTCAGGCGAATTGAAAGAATTGATATTTGCAAGAATATATTCGGCATTACCACCTCTTGATTCAGCATTAGCAATCATCTGCTTAGCACCATCAATACCTACTGATCGGTAACACAATGCGTTGTTTGCAACTTTACGAACTACCCAGCCATTGCCACAACCTAAATCTAAAAAACTAAAGTTTTTACCAATATCAAATCTTTCTTTTAATACAAAACTTATCATTTCATCGACAGGTATTGCATGTGTTTTTTCCATACCTCTATCTTTGCCTTTCTCAGCCCAATCTCCAAAAACATCTATTGGTTTACGCATATTTATTCTCACTCAGCAAAACGATGCTCTGAAAACATTATTATTAAAGCATCTGAAAAAAGTTTGTATCTAGTTTGTATCAATTTTTTGTTCTCTATATAACAAAATTAATGAAATTAATTGAATTATTAACATGCTAGAGAAATGTATCACGTTTATTGGTATCCCAAAGGGTTCAGGTTCCACCCCACCTTCGCCAAGAAAGACGCCACCGTATAAAGAAATAGTCATTGCCGAAATAGAATATCCAACCAATACACATAAACTCATCAAGGCAGGTGTATATTCTTCATTTTTTATCCATAAAAAATACATACCTAGAATAAAAATTAAAAAGAAAGAAGAAATCATCCACACCAAATGCGTTCGAGCATGGGCGTCCCATAAATCATTTAGTAAATGTGTGCTACCTAAATCCACCAAAACCGGAACAAAGCATCCTCCAAACAAAGCAATGCTTGTTAAAACTTTAGTAAGTGTAAATCTCATTTTTCTCACTTTACGCTTTCACCTTCAAACTTTGGGATACTTACATATTCTCTTTGTTCGAGTCTCGACACCATTAATAAAAGTAAAAATCATTTCTTCGTCATTCATCCTTCGAGTAACAGTATCAAACAAATTAAATAATCTAAAAACCATCACTCCATCATCAAAGTGAATAGCTGTATTGAAATTATTACAAAATGCGCCAATATCTCTAGCTCCATTTCTTAATGTTCCGTCTAGACGAAAATCATGGATTATATGGTATGCAGTTACTACGACCCGATTTCCACACTGCTCTATTCGCTCTAAATGACCAACACCTTGCCATAAGCCTCTCATATCTACTACTCCCTCAGCTAGAGGCTCAGTACAATCTGCTAGAATTGGCATAGGTGTCCGCTTTAGACCGCAACCAGGAGTATATGCCTTAGGAATGTCATCAGCTGATTTACCGGAACCATCAAGCTTCGGCAAATCACAATAATTAACTGTTTTGCCATCTTCAAGAAAAATTGAAGGATCAGTTGTATCTAAAGGTCTTGGCACTCCGAATGCGTACACCAATAGACATAAAGCTAAGAAAAGCAATAACCCCAAAAAAAATAAAGCTATGCGTAATAACATGAGATAGTCTAAGGCTTAAATTATATTAGTTATTCTCACTAAGCAAAACGATGCTCTGAAACCCTTAATACAAGGGCATCTAAAAAAAGTTTGTATCTAGTTTGTATCAACTTCATCATTCTGTATAAGACTCATAAAAAGCATTGCTAAACAAGCTCCAATTATCTGAAAGATAATAAACGGTAATATAAACTCTGGGTGTATTCCAGTAAAGGTATCACTGAATCCTCTGGCAAACGTCACTGCAGGATTTGCAAAAGAGGTTGAAGATGTAAACCAATACCCTGCAGAGATATATAATCCAACTGCTGGTGCAACGACAAGAGTACTCAATTTTCTTACCCCGAGAATGGTGATGATGAGGCCAAAAGTTGCTATCAATTCACTAAAATATATATTCAATCCACTTCTTTCATTTTCTGAAACCTGAACTGGATCCAAGCCAAACATTATATTAACTAGTATTGCCCCAAAAAATCCCCCAGCAAACTGGAAGCAACTAAAGTAAGAGAATTCCTTGAATGTTAATTCTTTCTTTAAAAGCATTATCAAGCTAACCGCAGGATTGAAGTGAGCCCCCGAAATCGAGATAAATATCCAAATTAATGCAGTCAGTCCTGCCCCAGTTGCTATCGTATTTGCCAGTAGCACACTTAGCTGGTCTGATGATAAGTTCTGAGCCATTATCCCAGAACCAATAACAATCATTACGAGAAAGCATGTCCCGACAAATTCAGCCAAAAGTTTTCTTATTAATCTCTTATTTATCATTTTCTATAAACTCTGAGATAATTTTTGATTTAATCAAATCTCTTATTTGATCAAATTCTTCATTCTCCAATAGTTTTGGATCAGGTATTTGCCAATCAATTTTTTTTATTTTAGGTATGAAGGGACAGACATCTCCACAACCCATTGTGACAATAAAATCAAGATCATGATCTTTGAAAGTATCTATGCTTTTCGGACTCCCTAGATGATTTATACCAATTCTTAGAAGAGATTTTTGAGCTTTTATATTAATTTTTTTGGCAGGATTTGATCCAGCAGAATAGGGTTTAAGTTTATCTAAAAAAAAATTATTACAAATAGCTTCAGCCATTTGACTTCTACATGAATTTTCTACGCATAAAAAAAGAACCTTAATCATAAATTTGTTTAAAGATGAGATAGCCCAAAAAAGCTCCCATAATCTGAGTCATTATATAAAACACTTCCAATGCCTGTTGGGGGATATGCAAAATAATGAATCACTTGTGCCATACCAACTGCAACGCACCCCACTACTGCTGTTCCAAGATTAGTACCTGGGGGCCCAGTTGGGCACATGCCATTGTATGGTGCTCCTTGGTCCCACTCTGCAGAAATAAGCGGTGAGACATCTCTTGATGAGCTATAATGGTTGTTTAATATAATATTGCTTTCAGTGCTTAACTCTGATTGATAACGCTCTAAAATAAAATTTAAATTTTCAGGTAATAGATTAAGATTAATATTATTTGTAAATGAAAAGCCTAGAATATCAGTAGTATTAAATTTCTTAGATAATATGATGAATCCTATGGGGTCTAATTTTAAGATATCAATATTATTACTATAGGATGATAGGCTTTGAACTGAAAAGGTTTTATCTAATTTTATATTATGATGACTGATAATAGAGTTCACATCTTCATGTTGGCTAAGAGTAAAGCTTAAGGACCAGAAAGTAAAGAAAAGTATTATTTTAAAAGCGTTTTTCATGATATTATTTTACGAGTAGTTTACTAATTTTAAATATAAATCAAAAGCCCTGCAGTTTATGCAGGGCTTTTGATTTGATGTTGTGATTTGATGTTATTTAATTGATATTTTTTTAACATCTGGAGCTATTTTTTCCATTCTTGGAATGTTTAGCGCCAAAACTCCATCTTTCATTGATGCCTTAATACCT
>CAJWPI010000022.1 GCA_913045055.1 uncultured Gammaproteobacteria bacterium
GTCCTTTTTTTGTGTTGCTAAATTAATGTATTTCTCTTTATCTGAAATCATTTTTGATCCTCTTTTTCTTCAGAAACTCCTTTAATGAAAAAAGATAAACCTATTAAAATTCCAGCAATAGCTAAGCAGTAATAAACCAGATTAGTAAATACAGGCGTCATGGATTGGAGTCCAGATTGAGTAGCCTCTCCTCCTAATAACCCTGCCAACACTCCCCCTAAAGAAGAAGCTAAGAACCATATCCCCATCATTTGACCAAGGTATTTCTTTGGAGAATATTTTGAAAATGCTGACAAACCTACTGGTGAAAGGGTCAATTCTCCAAAAGTATGAAGTAGATAAGTAAGGAGTAGCCATTGAACCCCTACTGGGGAAGATACTAATGCAAACTTAACAGCAAAGATCATAACTATAAAACCGATAGCCATAAGGATAAGTCCTATAGCAAATTTAACAGGCATATTGGGATCTAAGTTCCTTTTACCAAGGAAAACCCAAAGATAAGCAAAAAATGGAGCAAACATTACTACAAATAAAGGGTTTAAAAACTGAGTCCAACTAACAGGAGCAATAAAAGAACCGAAAGTTAAACTAACATAATCTCTAGTGAAGATAGTTAAAGAACCAGCTGACTGATCAAATCCTGACCAAAATGCTGCTGCTCCTATAAACAAGAGTAACAACATCAAAACATTTCTTTTTTCATCAGTGTTTAGACCGGCGAAGAAAAGTAAATAGATAAAATAAATTACGGAGATTATCACAAGAAAATCTCTAAACCTTTCAGCAAAATAAACTGGATCAATTGACCATAAACCAGCCATACCTGAAACGACAATAAAAGTAACAATAAAAATAACCAACCCAACACCGCTTATGTAATTTCTTCTGGTTTGTTCATTGATCTTATTTGGGTACTTTCCTGCATCACCTAATTGATGTCGGAAAAGAATAAATTGAGTTACGCCAAGAAGCATGCCTATACCCGCCGCACCAAATCCTAAGTGCCACCCAACTTTCTCTCCAAGCCAACCGCATACAGCAAACCCCAACATGGATCCTATGTTTATTGACATATAAAAAATTGTAAATCCTGAATCTCTCCTAGAATCATTTTGACTGTATAGCTGACCTACAATTGAAGAAATATTTGGCTTTAAAAGACCAGTGCCTAAAGCTACAAAAACCAAACCTAGAATAAAAGTCTGCTCTAAAGGGATAGCAAGAGTGAAATGTCCTAAAGTTATTATTATGGCGCCTATAAGAACTGACCTTTGATACCCAAGAATATTATCTGCTATCCAACCGCCAGGAACAGCTAAGAAGTAGACCATTCCTGCATAAATACCATATATTGCATTGGCTTGAATATTTGACCAATCCATACCAGGATTGCCTGCTACCCCTATGGTCATATAAAGAACTAGTAATCCCCTCATGCCGTAATATGACATTCTTTCCCACATTTCTGTAAAAAAGAGAGTCATTAGACCTTTAGGATGACCAAAGAAATATGTATCCTCAGATTTTTCTCTAACTGTAGACATAAAAGTAGACTTCTTATTTTATTTGAATAAAGGATTATATATTAAGTAGTATGTAGATAATGGAAGAAGCTAGTTTTTTAAAAAGAATATTTTCTCTCTTTTACGATAGCATTATTGTAATAGGTCTAATTCTTACTTTTTCATTACTTCTAGTTGTAATGAATGGAGGAGCACAGGAAACAAGTTCTACAATAAATTTCCTTCAACTACTTATTATAATTCTTACAGGACCTCTATTTTACTGTTACTTCTGGACAAGAAATAATGGACAAACTCTTGGCATGCAAGCATGGAAAATAAAGGTTCTTAAGAATGATGATAAAAATTTATCTTTAAATGATTCTTTTAAAAGATGCCTCTTATCTTTCTTTCTTTTTCCTGGATATATTTGGATAATATTTGATAAGAAAAAACGTTCTTTTGCAGATATACTTTCTGATACAAAAATTATAAAAGTAAGAAAAAATTAAGCAGACCTTTTGAAAGCAAAACTTGCATAGAGAAGAATAAGAAATATAGGAAATAATACTGATAAAACAATTGGAAAGTTGGACACCACGGCAATACTTCCCATTAATTTTTGAAATAAATCGATTCCAAAAGCAACTCCTATACCTATTACTACTCTTTGCCCCGACCTTTGATCTCTCATTGGTCCAAAAAGAAAACTTAAGGCTAAAACAAGAAGGCTCAAAGTTACCAATGGTTGAAGAGATTTTCTCCAGAATTCCAGAGACAATTGACTTCTTCGGTAATCAGAAGCTGTGTTTCTTATCTGAAAAAAAAGATCTGATAGAGATAAATATTGTGGAGATAATAACGATGCTAGTTCTTTTTGTGAATAGTTTAGACGGTAATAATTGTTATCACCCTTGATCTGAGAATTATCTTTTAGCTTAATCACTATTGGTTTACTAAGAATCCACTTCTCTTCTTCTAAATAAGCATTACTTGAGGTAATAATTGCCTCAGGGTCATTATTAGAACTAAATTCATAAATAGTTAAACCAACTAAAGTTTTCCTGTCAGGTGCAAATAGAAAATTGTTAATCCTATTCTCTGAAGCAATCCAATACCCCCTATCTTCATGTGGGTTTTTTTTCTGTAATAACCTATTTTCTTCTGCGCTTTGAGACAACTCTGGTATATAAAATTCTGAAGCTAAGAGGCCAAATATCATGATTACTAATATGGGTCTAAAAGCAGCGATAGCTATTCTAGTATTAGATTTACCCAAAACCCTGGTTCCTATTATCTCTCCTTGGTCAAATAAGGTTCCCAAACCTAGTATTACACCTACCAAACAGACATAAGATGAGAGGTCATATAATCGATAAGGCATAGAGAGAATAGAATATTGCAAAATATCAAAAAACGAGTAAGTAGAAGAAAGATCTGATAACTCATTAAGTATCAAAAATATAAAATCTATAAATCCAATAGCCAATACAACTAGGGAAAGGCTCATCAATACCCTTTTACTGATATTTCTTTCTACTAAATCTCCTAAAATAATATTCACAAATTTAACTTAAATCTCCTTGTCCTTAGAATTAAGAAAACAGATAAAATAAAGAAAAGAAAATGAACTGTAAAAAGTCCAGGGAAAATATTGATATAAGATTGTTCCATCCATCCCCTAAACAGTATTAATAAACCCATATAACTAGCAAATATAATTATTCCAGGTACAACCTTTACATACCGTCCTTGTCTCGGCCTTAATTGGCTAATTGGAGTTGCCAACAAAACTGAAATTATGCAAAGGAGAGGGATTGAAATGCCCCATTGAAGTTTACTTATTGAAAGAGATTCTGTATCTAAAGAACTTTGTCTGTCTGATTTTGTTTCTCCTAGATTAAAAATAAGCTTATTAAAGGAAGTTTTTTGTAAGTTTTCTTTGTTCTTTTCGAATATAACACCCTGATTGAGAACTAGAGAATTTAAGCTATCGTCCTTTAAATTTAATGATTCAGCTGAAATAAAACTTTTTGCTTCATTATTTATATCCAAAGGCTTTATAAAAACCTCTTGAAGAGATTGATCCTTTTTTTCTTTGGCGTAAATAATGGCTTTATTTTCAAACCTATGAAATTTACCTGGTTGAATTGATTTAAAATTATCTTCAAGAGTTTTTTCTAACAATAACTTGTCAACCTCTTGGTTTAATATGGGCGTTAACCACAAAGAAAGTATGCTAGTGATTATTGCAAAAAATATTCCAATTGATAGTAACAAAGAAAGGATACGAGAAAACGATAAACCTATTTGCTCCATGACTGTCATTTCGCTTTGGGCATAAAGTCTTCCCATAACAAGAATAATGCTAAGGAAGAAGCTAAAAGGAATTAAGAGTTCTATAAATTCAGGGATTCTAAATATCATAATCCAAAAAACCATTTCAGGATTTATTTCACCTCTAGCTGCCTGTTCCAGATATTGAATGGATCTAGAAGAAATTATAATAAACAGAAAAACTAAACTAACTGAAGCTGTATGTGAGAAAATATCTTTTATTAAATATCTAGTAAGGATCATAAATGCAAATTATCTAAGTATACATTTTCCTATTGTGGGGTAATTTCGACAAGCAAAGGTTTAAAGAGTTTCAAATAAAATTTGAAAGAACTAAAAAATAAAATGTAATTAGATAGATTTATAAGGAGAAAAAATGAAAAAATATCTAACTCTCAACTTTGACTATATATCGCCTAAAAATATTAAAGGCCTAAAAGCTAAAACTCTAATATTAGGTACTTACGAAGGAGGAAAGCTAAACCAATTCATGCAAGAATTAAGTTCAGCAAGTAATGGGGTCTTAAAGAAAATATTAGACCGTAAGGATATAACAGGAAGGCCAGGAGATGGTCTTTATATACCCTCCCTAACAAATATAGGAGCAGAAAGATTATATCTAGTAGGCTGTGGAAAAAAGGGGAAAAAATTATCTAAAGAAGAAGTTCATAAAATATTCAATAGATTTATAGCCTATGCCATTTCTAGTAAAGAAGAGGCCTGCACTTTCATCATTCCTAATCTAAAAGTAGAAAAAGAAGATGATGACTGGTTATTGCAACAGCTAGGGATGCTAGCGGAAAACAATATGTACATATATAACCCTAAGTTAGGTAAAAAGAATGTAACTCCAAATAAATTAAAAAGAATAACGGTTTCTTATGATTCAAGAAAAAAGACAACAACTTTGAAAAGAAGCTTAAAAAATGGACAAATTATTGGTAAAGGTTCAAATGCTGCAAAAGATCTGGCCAATTTGCCTGGTAATATTTGTACACCTTCCTATATTGCTAAAGCTTCGAGACAAGTAGCAAGAAAATATTCTTCTTTATCTTGTAAGGTTCTAGGAGAAAAAGAAATGAAAAAACTTGGAATGGATTGTTTGTTATCTGTAGGTGCCGGTAGTGTGCAGGAATCCAAACTTATATGCCTATCGTATAAAGGGTCAAAAACAAAAAAGAGACCCTACATTTTGGTAGGTAAAGGTATTACTTTTGATACAGGTGGTATTAGTTTAAAACCTGGTGGTGCTATGGACGAAATGAAGTTTGATATGTGCGGAGCAGCAAGTGTTTTTGGAACTTTACAAGTAGTGGCAGAGCTAAAATTGCCTATTAATGTGATAGGAATAATTGCTAGCGCTGAGAATATGCCTGGAAGTAAGGCAACTAAACCAGGGGATGTTGTTAAAACTATGTCAGGCTTAACGGTAGAAGTGCTTAATACAGATGCTGAAGGTAGATTAGTTCTTGCTGATGCACTTACTTATTCGAAAAGATTTAATCCAAAAACTGTAATCGATATAGCAACTTTAACAGGTGCTTGTATTATAGCTCTTGGTAAGAGTACTACGGGGCTAATGAGTAATGATGACAAATTAGCTAGCGAGATTCTTAAAGCTGGGAAGACAGCTTCAGATTTAGCTTGGCAACTACCGATTTGGGATATTTATAAAAAAGATTTAGATAGTAATTTTGCTGATATAGCTAATATAGGCGGTAGAGCAGGAACAATTACAGCTGCATGCTTTCTTTCAAGATTTACTGAGGATTTATCTTGGGCCCATCTAGATATTGCTGGAACGGCTTGGTATCAAGGTAAGGCAAAGGGAGCTTCTGGTAGACCTGTACCGTTGTTATCACAATATCTGATAAACAAATCTTAATTAAAAGAATGTCTGCTGTAGAATTTGTAGTTGCAGGTTCTGATATGAATCAAGGAATAACTTTTGCATCAAAGTTAACTGCAAATCTCTTTTTGAATAAAGACAACTTATTTAATTTTAATTATATAGATATTAGATGTGTTTCAGCTGAAGATGCTGAAGCACTAGATGAAATTATGTGGTCAATACCTAAAAACATCTTACTTCCTCATAACTTGCTCCATATTAAAGATGATAAATCTATTATTAATATCGGGTATCCAGGAGGAAAATTTATTAACAAAGATAATAAAGTTCTCATCAATTTAAATCCTAATTTACCCAGACAAATTCATATCTATAAACAAATCTATCAACTAGTTATAGAAGATAATGCAGAATTAAGGAGTTCTGCAGCAAATAGCTGGAAAAAATGTAAAAAACTTGGGATCAAAGCCATTTTTAATGATCGATATGAAAAAGAATTTTGAACCTAACAAAATAGAAAAACCTTTATACAAAGGATGGGAAAAGTCTGGATACTTTGCAGCAAATCCATCAAGTAAATCTAAGCCTTTTACAATCATGATCCCTCCCCCAAATGTAACTGGATCTTTACATATGGGACATGGTTTTCAAAATACCCTTATGGATGCACTAATAAGATACAAGAGAATGTCAGGATATGACGCTCTTTGGCAAGTGGGAACTGATCATGCCGGCATCGCTACTCAAATAGTTGTTGAAAGAGAACTAGAAAAAGAAGGGAAGGATAAAGAAAGTTTAGGAAGAGAAGGGTTTATACAACAAGTTTGGGAATGGAAAAAGAAATCTGGAAATAGAATAACGGGCCAATTAAGGAGATTAGGAGCTTCTGTTGATTGGTCAAGAGAAGCCTTTACTATGAGCCCTGAAATTAGTAAGACAGTAGTCGAAGTCTTCATCAGATTGTATGACGAAGGTTTAATTTATAGGGGAGAAAGATTGGTAAATTGGGATGTTGTACTTCAAACCGCTTTATCTGATCTTGAAGTTTCCAATGAAGAAATGTCAACTAACCTTTACTACCTTAAGTATCCTCTAATAGATGACTCTTATTTAACCATAGCAACCACAAGACCAGAAACAATGTTTGGAGATATGGCTGTAGCCATCAACCCTAATGACAAAAAATTAAGACATTTTATTGGCAAGAAAGTTTTACTTCCTATTTCAAATAGGGAAATACCTGTCTTGGGTGATACACATGTTGAAGCAGACTTCGGGTCTGGTTGCGTAAAAGTAACACCTGCTCATGATTTCAGTGATTTTGAAATAGGCAATAGACATAAACTTACTCTTCTCAATATTCTAAATATTGATGGAACTCTTAATCAAAATGTTCCTGAAACCTACAGAGGGCTAAATGTAAAAGAAGCAAGAAAAAAAGTTATATCCGAAATGAAAAGTTTAAATCTCCTAGAAAGGGTAGAAGAGTACAAAACTACAATACCCAAAGGAGATAGGAGCAATTCTATTCTGGAACCCCTTCTAACTAAACAGTGGTTTTTAGATGTAAAAAAAATGTCAGAGGTTGCAATTAAAGTTGTAAAAAAAGGAGACACTAAATTTGTTCCCCAGAATTGGGAAAATACTTATTTTTCATGGATGAATAATATTCAAGACTGGTGTATAAGTAGACAACTATGGTGGGGTCATAGAATACCAGCTTGGTTTGATGAAAAGGGGAATGTTTTTATTGGAGAAAATCAAGAGGATGTGAGAAAGAAATATAAACTAGGACCTAAGATTACAATTTACCAAGATAAGGACGTGCTTGATACTTGGTTCTCTTCTGCCTTATGGACATTTTCTACTTTAGGATGGCCAAAGAAAACAGACTTGCTGAAGAAGTATCACCCTACAGACCTTCTTGTCACTGGCTTTGATATTATCTTCTTTTGGGTTGCTAGAATGATAATGATGACTACCCATTTTCTTTCTGAAGTTCCTTTTAAGAAAATTTTTATCCATGGTCTAGTGAGAGATTCTGAAGGGAAAAAAATGTCCAAATCGCAAGGTAATACTCTAGACCCCTTAGACATAATCGATGGAGTTAGCTTAAAAGATCTGCTTAATAAAAGAACTGAGGGTCTAATGCAACCCAAAATGAAGAAAAGGATTGAAGATCAGACCAAAAAGGATTTTCCAAAAGGGATTCAAGCTTACGGAACAGATGCTCTTAGACTTACTTTTTGCTCTTTGGCCTCTGGTTCTGCAGATGTTAATTTTGATATGAAAAGAGTTGAGGGATATAGAAACTTCTGCAATAAGCTTTGGAATGCTGCAAGGTTTATAGATATTCAGTTAGAAGAATACGAAGAGATAGGAAATCAAAGTGCAACAGATAGTGCTGATTTATGGATAGAAAATAAATTAAAGGATGTTTCAAAAAAAGTAAAAGAAGCCTTTGAAGATTACAGGTTTGATTTAGCCACCCAAACCATATATGAATTCATCTGGAGTGAATTCTGTGATTGGTATATTGAAATATGCAAAATAAGACTATCGAGCCCTAACTATAAAGTTACTGAGAAAAAGAAAATTCTAAATTCTTTAGTATCTACCCTTGAGAAATCCTTAAGAATTGCTCATCCTATTATGCCTTTTATTACTGAAGAAATTTGGCAACAATTCAAACCTTTTCATAAGAATAAAAAGCCTAGCATTATGGTTGCTGAGTACCCTTGTGATTATAAGTTGAATAATTTTAGCTCCATAAAAAAAATTGATTGGTTAAAAGATATTGTTACAAGTATAAGAAATATAAGAGGAGAAATGAGCATAAAGCCCTCTGTAAAACTTCCGGTTTTACTAGATCTAGGAAATAAATCTGATAAAGAAAGATTAAGAGAATTTAAGGATCTTATCATAGCACTAGCAGGTCTTGGCTCCATTTCATGGGTTGATAGATCACAAGAAGCCCCCCCTTGTGCAATCAACTTTAGAAAAAAATTAAAAGTAATGATACCTCTTGAAGGTCTCATTAAACCTAAGGAAGAAGAGATACGACTGCAAAAGAATAAAATAAAACTTGAAAAGGAAGGCTTATCTATTTCCAAGCAACTAAATAACAAAAAATTTGTAGAAAATGCACCCTCGGAACTAATAACACAGCACAAAGAGAGATTCAAAAAGATCGATCAAGAACTTTTCTTAACTTCACTACAAATAGAAGAAATACTAAAACTTTTTTAAAGCCTCAGAATAAATTTTTTAGATAATTTATAATGAATTCTTTGGAATTAAAGTGTTCTTCAGATCGTTCATAACCAGTTTAATAATTGCAGCAGCTTATTTTTTTATTTTTTTTAAAGAAAGCTCTTTAATAGGATTCTTAAAGCTTTGGAGTTTAGGTTTTTTATCAATTTTAGGGTTTGTTTATGGAAGAAAATTAAAAAGAGACTTCAAAACTGAAACTGGAACTATCAAATGGTTCGACCCTGGTAAAGGATATGGTTTCTTAGTTAGAGATAAAGGCGGTGATCTTTTTGTTCATTTAAGGTCTATAAAACAAGAAGATAGAAGGAAGATAAAAGATAATACAAGAGTAAGATTTTCTGTAGAAGATTCTGAAAAAGGTCCTCAAGCAGTGAAGATAAAAATTATTTAGATTTCACTAAAAGATTCTTAATATAAACCAATATAACCCTAAAGATATTAATATTGAGGCTATAAATGGTTCTATTAAAGATTTATTTTTGGACCATACATAAGTTAATAATCTTATTAGTAAGAAGAAAATCATAACTAAAAGAATTTGTCCTAGTTCCACACCAATATTAAAACCAAATAAAGCAGGTAATAGACGACCTTCTGGTAAACCAATCTCTGATAAATACCCACCAAAACCGAATCCATGCACTAAACCAAATAAACAGGTCAAGATAATAGATAAATTTCTTAAATCGCCCTTTCCAAGAAGATAAAAGTAACTCACGGTAAAAAGACCTAGACCAATTAAACCTGTTAAATATGCACTAAAGCCACTTAAAAAGACAAATAAAAGGAAAAAAGCCCAAAATAAGCTGAGTACCTTGGAATAAAAAAAGTATTTTCCTGTTCTTTTAGCAAGAAATTCAAGAGATACAAGAGCTATGGAATAACCTATTAGTGCTTCTACAAAGCCTGTAGAGGGTTTTATGAATCCTAGCACGCCTAGAAATAGAGTAAAACTATGTCCTATAGTAAAACCTGTTATCGCAATAAGTAGGCTTTTTATCTGTTGATTGAGCAAGAGAAGACCCAAAAGAAAAGCAATATGATCAAACCCGGTAATTATGTGTTCCAAGCCTAAAAATACATAATCTTTCAGAGAAGTCACCTCTATTTTTCCTTCATCATATAAAAAGCTTTCATGTTCTTCCCAAACTCTGGAATCATTTGTAAATAATTTCTCAGGTAAAGCTTTTTTATCAACTTCAAATCTTGCTATATGTGCGTGAAATGGGTCTTTATCAAAAAAAGCTCCATTTTCAATTTTCAAAATTCCTAAAGTACATTCCTGCTCCCAAATAATCTTCAATGCACTCCCATTAGTTACTGAAAAAACCATAGGCTCTTTTGTTACAAAACAATTAGGGGAAATATTAATAGACTCAACTACATGTCTTAAGACTTGATTTTCCCAACCCTGCTGTTTCCAATCCATTCTAGAAAGAACAGAAAGTTTTATTGATAAAGCAATACTTACTTCAGTCTTGTCTTCAAGATGATTAATTATCCATGAAGAATGGGACTCGCTTCTTTGATGTCCTAAAATTAAACTTGAGAATAGAATTAAAGAAATAAAATAAATTTTGTAGAACACATTCATTCTGAATTTCTAGTAACTTCATACCAATTTTTGAGGTCATCAAGGTAGTTTCTTAAAGCTAAATCATCTCTTCTTTTCATAAACTCTGATCTGACTTGGTCTTTTATAGAAGAAAACTCCGGAATAGGAGCGTCGACTCTATCTATCAAAAAAAGAATCTTATAACCGTTTATAACTCTTTTTGGGTCAGTAAACTCCCCAGGCTTCATATTTTGTGCTACTTTTGTAAGAGAAGGTCCCAAATATTCTCTTAACTTTCCGAGGGTAATAAGAGTGTCAGGAAGCTTCATGGCTGAAGAGTCAGACATCTTGGAAGCTGAAGTAAAATCTCCCCCTTCTAAGAGATATAGAAAAACTTCTTCTGCTTTTTCTGAAGCCTTATTCTTATCTGAATCTGAAAAGTAAAGTTGTCTTACCCTTAATCTATCAGCGCTGGTAAAAAAGCTTTTATTATCATTATAAAAATTTCTTAAATCGTTCTCTTTTATATCTACGATATTATTCCCAGAAATAATTGAGTTGATCATTTGCTGAACTATGGTTCCTCTTACCATTGTGTTTGTAGAGAGGAGGCCTAAATCTTTTGCTCTTTGAATTAACAATTCCTCTTCAATCATTCTTTCAAGAACAAAATCCCTGTCCTCTTGACTTAAAGGAGATCTCTTATCAGAGGCAAATGCTTGGATTTGTAGGTTAAATCTAGCCTTACTAATCTTTGTGTTTTCTATCTTTGCTATCCATTCTTCTTCCAGTTCAAAATTTGTTTCTTTAACTAATGAAATAGAAGCTAGACCTATGCCCAGAACCAAGCCACATAAGAGGAAAATGTTTATTATTCTTTCATTATCCATTGTTTATAGAGTCTTAAGACTTCTTCCTAAGGACAAGGGTTTTGACATTCTAGGTGTATAGAATTAATTTTCTTAATTAAGTCTTCTGAAAGCTTAACAGAGTAACTTTTTACAGCTACTTCTAGTTGCTCCATAGTGGTAGCTCCTATTATATTTGAAGTGACAAAATCTTGTTGGTTAACAAAAGCTAATGACATTACTGCAGGATCCAAATCAAAATCCTGAGCTAACTGTATATATTTTTTTATTATTCCTTCCGCGTGTTGAGTCTCATATCGTTGACCCCTCTCAAAGAGAGTAGTTCTTGCTCCTTTTGGTCTTGCTCCATCTAAATACTTGCCTGTTAAATAACCTTGAGCTAAAGGAGAATAAGCTAATAGACCTACTTTCTCTCTATAATAATATTCTGATAAGCCTATTTCATAAACTCTACTTAGAAGATTATAAACATTTTGAACAGAGACAATTTTAGGCAAGTTAAATTCTTCTGATGCTTTTAAAAAGGAAGATAAACCCCACGGAGTCTCATTGCTTAAACCTATATATCTAATTTTTCCTTGCTCTACCAAACCAGAAAGAACTTCTAATGTCTCTTTAGGAGGAATAGTATCTTTGAGCTCATAATGTTTATAACTAGGACCCCCTGATCCAAATAGACTAATAGGTCTATCTGGCCAATGAAGTTGATAAAGGTCTATATAATCTGTTTTTAATCTTGAAAGGCTATTTTCAAGAGCAGAACTAATACTTTTTTTATCGAGTTGGTGCTTGCCATCTCTAAACCACTCCATATTTGTTCTTCCTGCAACTTTTGAAGCTAGAAATATTTTTTCCCGATTGGAATTTTTTTTAAACCAACTGCCAATATACTCTTCTGTTTTTCCTTGTGTTTCAGCCATAGGAGGAATTGGATATAGTTCAGCGGTATCAAAAAAATTAATACCATTCTCAAATGCATAATCCATTTGTTCATGAGCTTCTTTTTCAGAATTCTGTTGGCCCCAAGTCATAGTTCCTAAACAAATGAGACTTAGCTCTATGTCGGTATCAGCAAGTTTTCTATATTCCATAAAAATCTCCTTAGATAATAAAAAAGAAAGAAACTATAATGGTGAAAAGGAGTAATTAGAAGACATGAGTAATGAAAAAGATTTATATTCTTTCACTTGTACACTTAATAATGGGGAAGAAAAAAAGATCTCTGACTATAAAGGAAAGGTCTTGTTAATTGTTAATACAGCTAGTAAATGTGGTTTTACTCCTCAATATTCAGAACTAGAGGAACTTTACCAAAATCTTAATAAGTCTGGATTGGAAATTCTTGCTTTTCCCTGTAATCAATTTGGTTCTCAAGAACCAGGTTCTAATGAAGAAATAAAGGAATTTTGTTCCTTAAATTTCCAAACTTCTTTTCCTCTTTTCTCCAAAATTGATGTAAAAGGTAGCAAGGCTGATCCTTTGTTTAATTTTTTAACAACTAGCAAACCTGGAATTTTAGGACTTGAAGCTATCAAGTGGAACTTTACAAAATTCTTAATTAGTAAAGAAGGTGAAGTAGTAGGGAGATTTGCACCCAACACTAAACCAAAAGAAATAGCTAATCAGATAGAAAATCTATTAAACTCCTAACTAAACCAAAAATCTTCAGGGTTAACCGCACTGGTCCACTTCCAATAATCTTTCAACAACCAAGGAGAGGTTGTTACTACTTTCCCTTGAGAGTTTTTATACCAACTACCGGTAGATTCATGTGTAAAAACCTTTTTGGATAGTGCTTGCTGAAGCTTTTTATTATATTGCCTACTAACATCTTCTTTGCACTCCATTTCATTTAAATCTGAATCTATAAGAAATTTAATACACTCCATAATGTACTTAATCTGACATTCGGAATTAAAGATTATTGTTCCTGCATGAGATAGGTTAGTAGCAGGTCCATAAAGACAAAAGAGATTAGGGAAATTAGGAATAGTAATGCCTAGATATGCTTCAGGGTCATCGCCCCAGATTTCTCTAAGAGAAACTCTTTCTCTACCCTTAACATCTAATGAAGAAAGAAATTCTGATCCATGAAAACCTGTAGCATATATAATTGCATCTAATTCATGAACTACTCCATCTTCAGTCTTTATTCCTTCTTTTAGGATTTCTTTAATATTATCTGTTATCAGTTTTACATTAATTCTTTTTAGAGTCTCTAGCCAATTACCATTATCTTGAAGAATCCTCTTAACAAATGGTGGGTATGAAGGTATAACTTTTTTTAATAATTCATCATCTTCGCCAACTCTTCTTTTAATATTCTCAGTAAAAGTCTTTCTCTGCTCTTCATTCAAAGAATTCACAGATCGATCCTTAAATGGCCAATCAGGATCAACTGTTAGAGAAGGCATCAATCCATCAGATCCAGGCCAAAATAATAAAAATCTATACCAACGAGCATAGTAAGGTATATGCTTTAGAAGCCATTTCTTATATGAAGAAACTTTTTCGTGATAATTGTTATTTGGATACATCCATGGTGCAGACCTTTGAAAAACCTTTAATTCTTTAGCTTGTTTAGCTATCTCAGGAACTAACTGAAAGGAGCTTGCGCCTGTTCCGATTACCCCTATTCTCTTACCGTCAAGTTTATAGTTATGGTCCCACCTGGAAGAATGAAACTCTTTTCCAGAGAACTTCTCTTTTCCAGAAAATTTAGGTATTTTAGGTCTATTTAGTTGTCCTACAGCGCTTATTAAAATATTTCCTTTTAGTATTTTAGTCCTTCCTGATTGCTTAATAACCAATTTCCATATTTTTGCTTCTTCATCATATGATGCTTCTGTTACTACAGAATTAAAAGATATTGAATTCTTAAGATTAAATTTCTCTACAAATTTCTTAAAATAATCTAAGATTTCTGGTTGCTGAGCAAAGTGTTCAGACCAGTTAAAGTTTGGAAAAAAAGAATAACAAAAGAAATGATTTGCTATATCAACTCTGCTTCCAGGATATGAGTTTTCGTACCAAGTTCCCCCTATATCATTATTCTTTTCAATGATTCTAAAATTAATCCCTGCTTGCTTTAATCTCATACCTGCAAGAATTCCTGACATTCCTGCTCCTATTACTAGTACAGTATAGTCCTTAGGCATTCTCTCTAAAGTAGATTTGCTGAAAGTTACTCTTCTTGGATCCTTCCCTTCTAAATCCATTTCTTCAAACATTAAAGTTACATATTCTTTAGGAATCCTGGATGAGACTAAAAACTCCATCATTGATAGAAGGGTTTGCTTATCAAGCATAGATGGAAGATTTTTTTTACTATCCCTGTAATCTCTTATAACTCCTAAAGCAAATTTTCTAACCTTTTCTTTCTCAATTTCTTCCATAAAACCTTGAGTTTCACCCATGATAGGTGGTTTTGGTTTAGGCAATTTAGCTAATAAATCTGTGTCTCCTGTCATATGTATTAATGACATTATTAAAGTAGGAATGCTAGCTTCTTTTAAAGCTAGCTCTATAAATGAATCATCTTCCGTGATAAATTTTGGATAAGATTTATATTCGGTCAAACAAGCCTCCTATAAATGAAGTCTTTCCAATCTTTTTTTAATTTTTTTGTCATTATCAAAGCGTCTTCTCGTCCATCTCCTAATCGATAATAATTCTTTCTTATGTCTACCTTCTGAAAGCCTTCCTTTTCATAGAGACTAATGGCTTTTGTATTAGAAACCCTAACTTCTAAAAAAACTCTTCTACAACTTATAGATTCAGAGAAAATAATTACCTGATTTAAGATATCTACTCCCAAACCTTTTCTTCTAAATTTTTCTTTAATACCAATATTAAGGAGGTGTGCTTCTTCTAACGAAGTTGATTGAATAGCAAAACCAGAAATTTTCTGATTAAACTCTTGAATAAGACAATAATAATCTCTTTGAATACAATCTAAAAAATTTTTCTCAGTCCATGGATGGGGATTTGAAGAGATTTCAATTTCTAAAATATCCTCCAGATCTTCTTCAGTCATATAACGGTAGCTAATAGTATTCACAATTACTCATCTATAAGTTTGTTATTAGAAGAGAATTCTCTAATTAAAGTCCAAAATTTTCTTTTATTTTCATTGCTTGAAATAATATCTTCTAGGCTTTGACAAGATATGGAAGGTACTCCCTTCTTATCTAAATCTTCTGTAATTTTGCTTGTTTGACAACCAAAAAGAAGTGTTAATTTTATCTTTTCTTCTTTTAAATCTTTAATTTGATTAAAGAATCCCTTTTTTATGTCAAAAGCCTTTGAAACAGATACAAAAAAATCTTCATAACCTGACGATATAATCTGATTATTGGTGCCATGAGGAATCACAACTAAAATATTTCCGTTTAGAAGAAATAAGTCATCCTTTTTCTTAGTCTTCTCAGATATTCTTTCCTTAGGTTTCCAAAAAAGGAAACCTAAAGATTTTAGTTTTGTTAAATTTGTATTTCTCATACTTTATTGAAGACTCTAATCTTAATTTTAACATTCATAGCTTGACCAAAAGAAACCTGATATATAAGCTTTAATAATGACCGAAGTAAAAGATATATCAAAGCTTCTGCTGCTAACTTGCCCGGCCTCTGATATCAGAGATAACCGGGGGTAACTCTTTACGTTTAATATCTAAACAAAAACAAAACGATTATTTAAAAGGTGAAGATACCTTTTAAAAAAATATTTAAGAAATGAAAGAAATTATTAACAAAGGTATATCTAAGTATAAAGCTTTCAAGCAAGTTGAACTAGCTGATAGAACTTGGCCTAACTCAGTCATAACCCAAGCACCTTTGTGGTGTAGTGTTGATTTGAGAGATGGAAATCAAGCTCTTATAGAGCCTATGGGTGAGGATAAGAAACTAAGAATGTTCAAGATGCTTTTAAAAATAGGCTTCAAAGAAATAGAAGTGGGTTTTCCATCAGCTTCACAAACAGATTTTGATTTCCTAAGAAAGATTATCAAGGAAAACCTTATTCCTGAGGATGTAACTATTCAAGTCTTAACTCAATCTAGAAAAGAATTGATTGAAAGGACTTTTGAAGCACTAGTTGGTGCTCCAAGAGCCATAGTCCATTTATATAACTCCACTTCAACTCTACAAAGAAAGATTGTTTTTAATGAAAACAAGATAGGTATAAAAAAAATTGCTACTAATGGAGCAAAGTTAGTCAAAGATCTAGCTGAAAAATTTCCATTAACTGATTGGACCTTTCAATATAGTCCAGAGAGTTTTACTGGAACAGAACTTCCTTACGCTTTAGAAGTTTGTAATGAGGTGAACAAAATTTGGGAACCATCAGCAGACAAAAAAACGATAATGAATCTCCCTGCCACTGTTGAGTTATCGACTCCTAATATTTACGCTGATCAAATCGAATGGATGAGTAGAAATTTGGAGAACAGAAAAAATGTTATTCTGAGTCTCCACCCTCATAATGATAGAGGGTCTGCTGTAGCTGCTACTGAACTTGCTTTAATGGCAGGAGCTGATCGTATTGAAGGTACTCTTTTTGGCAACGGAGAGCGAACTGGGAATGTTGATATTGTGACTCTGGCTTTGAATATGTTCACTCAGGGAATAGATTCTAAACTAGACTTTTCTAATATTAACTCAATAATGAGAGAGGTCGAATATTGTAATCAACTTCCTATACATCCGAGACACCCTTATGGAGGAGATCTAGTTTTTACTGCTTTCTCAGGTTCTCATCAAGATGCTATTAAAAAAGGATTAAAAGCTTTGAAAAATTCTAATAATCCTCTTTGGGAAGTACCTTATTTACCTATAGATCCTAGTGATGTGGGAAGAAGCTATGAAGCAGTAGTAAGAATAAATAGTCAATCAGGTAAGGGAGGAATAGCCTACTTACTGG
Organism: uncultured Gammaproteobacteria bacterium; assembly: GCA_913045055.1. GTDB lineage: Bacteria > Pseudomonadota > Gammaproteobacteria > Magnimaribacterales > Magnimaribacteraceae > CAJWPI01. The sequence goes on from CAJWPI010000022.1 coordinate 17,311, forward strand.
AAAAAGATCATGGGCTTAGCATGCCTAGAAGATTGCAGATAGAATTTAGCCAAGTCATACAAAAGTTAGCTGATAAATCTGGGAAGGAAATCTTAACCTCCAATATTTGGGATACCTTCCAAACTACATATATTGAAAATAATGGACCGTATATTTTTCAACAACACCATATCCAATCCTCTTTAAGTAAAGATAACTCTCAAGAAGATATTATTAAAGTCTCTTTGGAAAAAGGAAAGAAAAAGATCTCAGTAGAAGGCAATGGAAACGGCCCAATAGATGCTTTCGTAAATGCTGTAAACAAAGATCTGGCTATGAAAATAAAAGTTTCTGATTACCACCAACATGCAATTAGCTCAGGCTCAGATGCAAAAGCTGTAGCTTATATAGAAATCCAGTCTAAGGGCAATTCCTTTTGGGGTGTTGGAATACATGAAAATACAGTTATTGCTGGTTTGAAAGCTGTAATCAGTGGGCTTAATAGAATTTATTCTAGATAAAATAATTTATTCAATATAGTCTGTTTCTTTTAGGGAGAAAAAGAATGACTTCTGCACCCATAAGCAGGAATAAGATTATGGCCTATGGAGGTCTCGGAACTCCACTGGCAATGATAGGTTATCCAATTGCTATTTGGTTAATTCCATTTTATGCAGAAGTAATTGGTACACCTCTTTGGGTGCTTGCAAATCTAATTTTAATAGCAAGACTTACAGATGTTATAACAGACCCTTTGATAGGTCAGTGGGGTGATTCAACCAGAACCTTTATAGGCAGAAGGAAACCCTGGATCATTCTAGGTGTCCCATTAATGTTATTCTCTATATATAAACTTTTTCTTCCTGGAGAGGAGGTAACTACCAGCTACTTTCTTATTTGGATGATGCTAATGTATCTAGGATCAACTGCTATAGGGATACCTTATGGAGCCTGGGGAGCTGAAATATCACCTGAATACCATCAGAGATCAAGGATTGTAAGTGGTAGGGAAGCTTTTACCTTAATAGGTTTATTGATCTCTGCTTTGATACCACTAATAGTAGAGGTCTACGATGAAGGCATGTCTTTAAAAGAAGGTCTATCAAGAACACTTGCTGCGATATTTCTATTTCAAGATTTTGCTGTAGCAAACAAGATGAGAGAAATACTCGGTTATATGGGCTTAGGCATTATTGCTCTTTTACCCATCTTCGCAGCAATAGCAATTTGGAGAGTTCCTGACCCTATGCCCGAAAACAAGAAAAAAATTCCTCTAAAAGAAGGACTTAGATATGCAAAAGAAAATCCCCTTTTAATTAGAATTCTTTTAATTATTTTTCTTGTTATAGCTGGTGAATCATTTAGAAACACTCTTTCTCTGTGGTTTGTTAGGGATGTTATAGGTATAGAAACAGTTGGAGCGTCTTACGCAAGATATTTTATAGCTGGTTTCATCGCTATTCCTTTTTGGCTCTGGTTAGGTAAAGAGATAGGGAAGCACAAAGCATTTTGTATTACTCTAGTCGGCACAGGAACAGTTAGTTTCTTGTGTTTCTTTTTAGAATTTGGAGATTATGTCCAATTTCATGTACTTTTTCTTCTAAAAGGGGCTTGTTTTGGTGGTTTGCAGTTTTTACCTGCTTCTATGCTAGCAGATGTAGTAGATATAGATTCCTTAAAAACTGGAGGAAAAAGAGCAGGAACATTCTTTGCTCTTAACGGGATGATAGCAAAAATATCAGCTATGTTAGCAGTCTGGGCTGCAGCTATTTTAGTTGATCTATATGGGTTTATTCCAGGCGCAGAAAATGGCGAAACAGAGATGCTAGCCCTACGATTCCTTTACTGTATAGGCTGTGCTGCTTTTTTCTTACCTGCTCTATTTTTATCTTGGTTTTATCCCCTAACTAAGGAAGAACATTTGGAAGTAAGAAGGCAGCTTGAAAGCAAAAACGCCTAATAGTCATCCATTGAATTTAGGAGCTCTCTTTTCTAAAAAAGCTTTTATTCCTTCTTTATTATCTGGAGATCCGAAAAGTTCATTTTGCTTCTTGGCTTCAGATGAGTACGTATCTACATAGGTAGAATTAAGAGACTCTCTCATCAACTTTTTAGTATGTCTCATTGATTGAGGTGCTCTTTCAGTTAATCTTTTTGCCCAGTTAAGAGTCTCCTCCATAAGATTAGAGTCTGGTACTACCTTATTCGTCAAACCTAATTCTAAGCATCTAGAGGCTGGTATTTTTTCTCCTTCTATTGCTATCTGGTAGGCAAGTTTATAACCAACGGTATTCACTAAAAGCCAATTTGCTCCACCATCTGGGACAAGTCCTATATTACTAAAAGCTTGTAATAAATAAGACCCTTCTCCCATCACTGTTAGATCACAAGCCATAGCATAAGCACTTCCTATGCCTGCAGCTGCTCCGTTAACAGCTGATATTACTGGTTTTGGCATATTTATAATATTGAGTAAACTAGGCATATAACCTTTTATTAAAGACTCTTCCGTACTCTTCCAATTACTATTTTCTTCGGTTAAATCTGCTCCAGCAGAGAACCCCAATCCCTTCCCTGTCAAAATAACACATCGTATAGAATCATCGTTTGAAACTAATTCTGTAGCAGTATTTATTTCACTAACCATTTGAGTATTAAAAGCATTTCTCTTGTCAGGTCGATTAAAACTTAAAATTGCTACCGACTCTTCTCTCTCAAAGATAATTGTCTCAAAATCCATTAGTTCTCTCCTTTAATAAATTAATATTATTTAAATTGTCTTTCCAGTCAAAAATCATTCCATATTGTTCTTTTGAAGCCAAGAAATCTTCACATGTCCAAATATTTGCAACAGCAGCTATTTCTCCCTCAACATATATTAAGGGCAGTCTGTCTCTTAGCCAAGGAGGTATAGAATACTCTTGAAATAATTTCTTTAAAGTTTGTGACTTCATTCTTCCTGCAGGTCTACATCTTTCTCCTCCAGACCTAAATTGGATCTTAACTTTGTTATTAGTAGAATCAGTTTGTATCCCCTTACCTATAGTCTTGACTGCAGATAACTTACCTGTAGATAATTCCAGAGAATTCTTCATATCCCACTCCAAGGAAATATCTTGTTGGTTTGATAAATCAGAAAAGGTAGGTAAGAGAAAAAGTTTATCTTCATATCTGCGAATTTGAGTAGAACCTCCTCTACCTTTCCTTCCTATAGATACAGTAGCTTCAGTCTTATAATTTGAAATAAGAAAAGTCTTTATTACTTCATCAACAAGTTTTGTTGAAACAGTCTTAGGACAAAAAATAGATAGCCATCTATATATTAAATTTCTTCTTCTGGCGTTACTTAATTTGACAAGTTTTGAAACTGATAATTGATTAGGGTCTGTTAAAAGTATTTCATTTATATCTCTATCTGCAATTTCGTCTATAGATTCTTGGGTTAAGCTAGCATGATGGGCTAATTTTTCGAAAGCATCCGAATAATGTGGCCACTTAGACTTTAAAAGAGGGAAAACTTCATTCCTTAAAAAGTTTCTCGAAAATTTTTTGTCTTTGTTAGAAGGATCTTCTATCCAGACTAAATTATTCTTCTTTGCGTAACTTAGGATTTCTTCTTTGGAGCAGTTAAGTAGAGGTCTTATAAGATCTACTTCTTTTACTTTTCGTTTATAAGGAATTCCTTTTAAACCATTAATTGCCGTTCCTCTTAAGATTCTAAAGAGAATCGTTTCAGCGTTATCATCTTTGTGGTGGGCAGTAAATAGAACATCTCCATCTTTTGCCCAAGAAAATAACTTTGAATAACGTGCTTTACGAAGATCATCCTCATTAAAAGAAGCTTTATCTTTTAAATTCAACTTAAAAGAAACAAAATTTATTTTTAATTCTTTACATACCTCGTTGCAATGTTTTTCCCATAAATCGCTTTTACTATCTATTGAGTGATTAATATGAAGAGCATATAGATTCTTTTGTTTATTCAAGGTTTTAGCAAGTGAATAAAGTAAAACATGGGAATCCACTCCTCCCGAAAAAGCTACTCCTATTCTCTTATAATTTAATAGATCAGATGGAAACAAATTTTTAGGGTCAAACATTTTATATCGCACCAAATCCTGAAAGGCGTTTATATCTTCTCTCTAAAAGATCATCAGAAGAATAGGATTGAAGTTTATCTAGGTTTTTTAAAATAGATCTTTTTAAAATTAGAGCTGCCTGGTCTGGACTCCTATGAGCTCCACCTAAAGGCTCTTCTAAAACCTCGTCTATCAGCTTTAGTTTAAGGATGTTATTTGAATTGAGTTGCATAGCCTCAGCTGCTAATTCAGCTTTACTAGAATCTCTCCAAACTATTGAAGCACATGCTTCTGGAGAAGCTACTGAATAAGTAGCAAACTCCATCATGCTAATGTGGTCTCCTACTGCTATAGCCAAAGCTCCACCTGAACCCCCTTCTCCCACTATATTAACCAAGATTGGTACTTCTAAAGATGACATTAAACTTAAATTTCTTGCTATAGCCTCACTCTGGCCTCTCTCTTCACTGTCAATACCTGGATAAGCTCCAGGTGTATCTACCAGAGACACAATTGGAAGATTAAATTTTTCTGCTAATTTCATTAACCTTCCAGCTTTCCTATAACCTTCTGGTTGAGACATGCCGAAATTATGATAAATTTTTTCTTCCGTGGTTCTGCCTTTCTCGTGCCCTATCAAAACACAATTAATCCCATCAATTGAAGCTACACCTCCCAATAAAGCTCTATCATCACCAAAATGTCTATCTCCATGTAATTCATCAAAATCGTCACAGATTTTCTCTACATAGTCTAGAAAATGAGGTCTTAAGGGGTGTCTAGCAACTTGGACACATTGCCAAGGTGATAAATTAGAATAAATTTTTTTTGTTAGCTTTACTACAGAATCATTTAATTTATCTACTTCTGAAGATATTTTGTCTTCCGAAAATTTCTCTGAGGATTCAAGATCAATAATTTTTTTTTCTAGAGCAGCTATTGATTTCTCGAATTCTAGATAGTCTTCCATTTTTATGTGCTTGCTTAATGAAGATAAGGTTGAGCATGATACACTAAACGAACGTTTTCATTTCCGCATAGCTTCCTCAGGCTCTCGATAGATTCATCTGTAACGGCTAAATTAAAATCCTTAGGAAGTTGTATATCAGTCTCAGCTTTCTTTCCTGAGTAAGTAATTAGAACAGAACTTCCATTATTATCTTTAGGTAATTCCTTGATGGTATCAGTTATATCTTTAATTTTTTTATTATTTTTGTCTATAAAGACTTTGATGTGTTTTAAATATTCTTGTCTAGCTTGATCGAAAGAAAGTATTCTTTCAGCACTCATTTTATACTTAGTGGTTTCAGGAGAGCTCAAATAATCATCCTTTTCAATAATACCTTCCACTACTATCAACTGACCTTTTTTCATAACATTTCTATACTTATCAAAAACTTCATTCCAAATAGATATATCCAACTTACCTGAAGAATCATCTATTGTGGCAAAAGCAAACCTTCCTCTCTTTCCTTGTCTAATATTTAGATGCATTAAAACACCAGCAACTCTTTGACTCCTAGACTCTAATTCGAGTTCTGAAATTGTTATACCACACATACTTCTTATATCTTCTTTATGATTTTCAATGGGGTGAGAATCAAGATAAAATCCTAAGGCACTCCATTCAGCAGATATATGATCATAGGAACCCTTTGAAGTAGAATTTTTTTTCACTTCAAAGTGGCTAGTAGTTCCAAAGAAGTCTTGGATTTTACTTTCATCCCTCTCTGCAAGCTGTTCAACACTCTTTAAAACTGAATCTATTTGATCATTTATTTCATGACGCTTTCCTAGACAATCCATAGCCCCAGAACCTATTAATGCAGTTAGTATTCTTTTATTAATATTATTACTACCTACCCTTGAACAAAAGTCATAAAGATCTTTGAAATTTTCTTTTCCTCTAGCTTCAATTATTTTTTCTACTAAAGAACTTCCTATACCTTTTATAGCTCCAAGACCATACAAAATGGTTTCATGATTCAAATCTTTAAAAAGATACTCACTTGTATTTATATCAGGTCTTTGAACAATCAAACCTATGGATCTACAATCTTCTACAAACATTTGAATTCTATCTGTTGAATCTAATTCACAAGATAGAGTTGAAGCCATAAACTCTGATGGATAATGGGCTTTTAGCCAGGCTGTTTGGTAAGCAATTAAAGCATATCCAACAGAATGTGATTTATTAAACCCATAACCAGCAAACTCATTTATAAGTTCAAAAAGATTTGTAGCTACATTCTTTTTTACATCCCTTTTTACTGCCCCTTCAATAAATGCAGACCGTTGTTCTTCCATTTCCTTTTTTTTCTTTTTCCCCATTGCTCTTCTGAGAATATCAGCTTGTCCTAGCGTAAAACCTGCAAGTTCCTGAGCTATTTGCATAACTTGCTCTTGGTAAACAATAATCCCATAAGTATCACTAAGAATTTTTTCTAAACGCTCATTCCCATAAGTTACTTCTTCCTTCCCAAGTTTTTTCTTTATATAGGAATCTACAAATTTCATTGATCCTGGTCTATATAAAGCATTCATGTTTACAATGTCTTCAAATTTATTTGGAACAAGTTGTTTTAAATAAGCTCTCATTCCCCTAGATTCTAGTTGAAAAACTCCGCTTGTTTCTGCTCTTTGGAGAAGTTGAAAAGTTTTTTTATCATTTAAGGGAATATCGTCGATATTAATATAGTCTTCTTCCTGATCTTTTTTCTTATTTATATTTTTCACTGTCTCATTAATAACTGTTAGTGTCTTTAGACCTAAAAAATCAAATTTGACTAATCCTGCAGATTCTACGTCCCCCATATCAAACTGGGTCGCAACTGTACCTTTATCTACATCAAGAATTAGTGGAGTAAAATCTGTCAACGCTGTTGGAGCAATGACAACTCCGGCTGCGTGAGTGCCTACACTTCTAGATAAACCTTCCAATTTAAGAGCCATATCAAAAACTTCTCTTGATTCATTACCTGAATCAATCAAATCTTTAAACTCCTTTTCTTCCTTATATGCTTCTTCTAAAGAAATTCCTAGCCTATCAGGTAAAGATTTAGCTAATCTATCTCCAAATCCATAAGGCTTGCCTAAGACTCTTACTACATCTCTTAGTACAGCCCGTGCGGCCATAGTTCCTCGTGTACTTATTTGGGCTACGCAATTCTTTCCATATTTTTTCGTTACATACTCTAGGACTTTGTCTCTTCCTTGCATACAAAAGTCTATATCGAAATCTGGATTGCTTACTCTCTCAGGGTTCAAAAATCTCTCGAAAAGAAGATCATACTTTATGGGGTCAATGGTTGTAATACCTAAAGCGTAAGCTGTTATAGAGCCTGCTCCTGAGCCTCTTCCAGGTCCTACTGGAATATCATTCTTCTTTGCCCAATTAACAAAATCTGCAACTATGAGAAAGTATCCTGCAAAGCCAAGCTTACAGATCATATCTAATTCATAATCAAGCCTTTGAGAGTAGACCTTCTGGTCTACTGGATAAGGGTTCTGAGAATTTTTTATTTTATTTATTTTTACTTTTAAACCTTCTTTGGAGAGGTCTCTCAAATGGTCTTCAGCAGAATTACCCTCTGGAAGATGGAAATCAGGGAGAAAAAACTTATCTAAATCTAACTCTAAGTTACATCTCTTTGCTATTTCAGCTGTATTTGTTAAGGCTTCAGGAAGGTCCTTAAACTTTTCTTTTATTGCTTCATGGGAGAGGAAGTATTGATTTTCGGTATATTTTCTTTTTCTACTGGTATCACTGATAATTTCTCCTCTTTGTATACAAACTCGAGCTTCATGAGCTTCAAAATCTGACGGGCTCTCTTCAGAATCTATTGGAGAAAGGAATCTGACATCATTTGTTGCAACTATAGGTATGTTTTCTTTTTTTGATATATTTAAAACAAGGTTATTGTATTCATCTTCTTCCTCTTTCCCTACTCTCATAATTTCTAGAAAAAAATCATTTCTAAAAATTTTTTTAAAATAACTTAACCTCTGTCTAGCTAAATCAATATTTCCAGATAATAAAGCTTGTCCTATATGTCCATCAGACCCACCTGAGAGAGCTATCAACCCCTCTGAATATTCATTAAGCCAATCTAACTTAACAAAAGGCTCTCCTTTCACTTGGCCTTCTATATATGCTTTAGATACTAGTTTTGTAAGATTTGTATAACCCTCTCTATTTCTAACTAGTAGTACCAAAGAGGCAGGTAGAGAGTCGGCATCTTTAATTAATCTAACTTCAGAGCCAATAATGGGTTTAATACCTTTTTCTCTAGCAAGACGATAAAATTTTATTAGACCAAATAGATTTGAGAGGTCAGTAAGAGCTACTGCTGGAAATCCTAAATCAGATGTTTTATCTACTAGTTCCTCTATTCTTATAATACCGTCTGATAAAGAATATTCAGAATGTAGATGGAGGTGAACAAAGTTTGATGACGACATAGTTAGTAAGTTGAATAATACTTTACTATCTTAAACTCTGTTGGACTGGCTTAAAAGACCTTCTATGTAGTTTACAGGGTCCATACAATCTTAAAGCTTCTTTATGAGACTTAGTTGGATAACCTTTATGTTTGTCAAAAAAATAAAGAGGGAAATCCTTATTAAGCTTAGACATGATTCTGTCTCTTTCTACTTTTGCTAATATTGAAGCTGACATTATGCTTTCAATTTTTTTATCTCCTCCTATTATAGCCTCTCCTTTCATGGGTAGTTCTGGTAAATAAGGACCATCACAAAAAACTTTTGTGGGCATTACTTCAAGACCTTCAACTGCTCTCTTCATTGCTAATAAAGAAGCTTGAAGGATATTTATAGTGTCTATTTCTTCAACGCTAGCCCAAGCTATACTCCAACAAGTAGATAGTTGCTTAATCTTTTCTTCTAAAGCTGATCTTTGATTCTTAGAAAGGTCTTTGGAGTCTCTAATACCTTCAATTTTAATTGAGTCATTAATAATAACTGCAGCAGCCACAACAGGTCCGGCTAAGGAACCCCTTCCGGCTTCATCAACTCCAGCTAATATCATTTGAAAATTTCACTAATCGTGGCTGATACTTTCCTAGATCCGCCTGCTTTCAATTGAGAATGTATCTTCTCAAATTCTTGTAAACAGATTTTAATCCTAGCTTCATCTAATTTTTTATAAGCTCTAAATATATTTTTTGGGGTTACTTCTTTCTGAAGCAATTCAGGTAATAAATCTTTATCAGAAAGAAGATTTGGAAGAGAAATGTGTTTTATATTTAACAAAGGCTTAATAATTGCGTAGTTTAACCAATTTGTTCTGTAAGCTACTACCACTGGTGTCCTTACTAAAAGGGCTTCTAAAGAGGCTGTTCCTGAAGTAACTATTCCTAGATCAGATAAAGACAAAACCTCTTGTGAATCACCATAAGAAAAGTTGATATGATCTATGTCTAAATCTTCTGGAATAAATCTTCTGTGTGTCTCATCTACTAAAGGCATAAAGAATTTTGCTGATGGATCTGTTTTCTGGATCATTTTAGATGCTTCTATGACTAATGGAGACATAATAGAGACTTCTGATCTTCTGCTTCCAGGAAGTAAAGCAATAGCCTTTTGGTTATCTTTTATACCTCTACCTAACCTTGCTGCTTGCTTGTCTTCATGTGGACCTAACTTATCAGCTAAAGGATGACCTACATAAGTTACTTCTACTGTAGAGTTTTTATAAGATTTTTCTTCAAAAGGAAAAAGTGTAAGTACTCTATCCACGGACTTTTCAATTACTTTTAACCTCCCCTTTCTCCATGCCCAGATGGAAGGGCTAACATATTGGATAGTCTGGATATCTAAATTTTTTTTTAAGAATCTAGATATAGGTAAATTGAAATCTGGTGAATCGATACCTATAAAAAGATCTGGTTCTTGTTCAAATAAATATCTTTTTAATTGGAGACGTAATTTAATCAGTTCAGGTAATCTTAATAAAGGCTCAATAATTCCCATCACAGATATTTTTTCAATTGAAAAAAAAGAATCAAGACCTTCTTGAATCATTAATGGTCCTCCAACTCCTATAAATGATGCTTCAGGGAAATGATTCTTTAATGAGTTTATTAAAGGCCCCCCTAACTGGTCTCCTGATTCCTCGCCAGCTACCAAAGCTATCTTGAGATTTTTGGATAATTTTTCACTAATGTTCGAGGACATTAGCGAGATATACCTCTTGTAGCTTTCTTGATAGTAGAGTAGTAAAGGTCAACCTCTTTATGTTTTTTTGCAAGAGGTTTAATCTCTTCTAAAGCTTCTTGAACAGTGAGTCTTTTCCTATAAGTTGACCTATAGGCAGACTTTAAAGCCTCGATAACTTTACTTGAATATCCAAGTCTCTTTAAACCCACTGTATTTATTCCGTGAGGCTTAGCAGGATTACCTCTTACTTTTACATAAGCTGGAATATCCTTGTTTACAGCACTACCCATAGCACAAAAACTATAGGCACCTATTGAACAGAATTGGTGAACTATTGCATATCCTCCTAAAATAGCTCCCTTTCCTACTTTTACTGCTCCAGCAAGCGCAGCTTGGTTAGTCAATACTACATCATCTTCTATCTCACAATCATGAGCTACATGTGTATAGGCCAATAATAAATTTCTATCTCCTATTCTTGTGATACCTTTCTCTTGAACAGTTCCCCTATGAATTGTTACTCCCTCCCTAATAACATTCTCATCGCCAATTAAGAGTTTTGTAGGCTCGCCTTTATATTTTTTATCAGGGCTACCATCCCCTACAGTAGAGAATTGAAAAACATGATTATTCTTTCCTAATTTTGTTGGTCCTCTCACAATAACATGAGATTCAATAACTGAACCTGAACCGATAGAAACTTGAGGTCCTATGACAGAATAAGGTCCTACATCTACTCCTTCATCGAGCTTTGCTTTAGGGTCAATTAATGCAGTAGGATGATGCATATTATTTGGGGCGATCTGCACAAAGTATGGTTGCTTCAGCAATCAATTTATCTTCTATGGAAGCTGAACAATCAAATTTCCAAATACCTTTCTTTTTAGTAACCACATGTGACTCCAAATAAACAGTATCTCCTGGAACTGCTGGGTGCTTAAATCTAACATTATCAGCCCCTACAAAGTAATACATAGAGCCCTCTTCAGGTTTTTTGTCCATTGTTTTAAAGCCTAAAATACCTGAAGCTTGGGCCATGGCTTCTAAAATTAGTACTCCAGGCATAACCTGTCTACCAACAAAATGTCCCTCAAAAAAGGGTTCATTAGTAGTGATGTTTTTAAAAGCCTTTATATATTTACCTAGTTTTAACTCTACTACCCTATCAACAAGAAGCATTGGATATCTATGGGGCAAATATTCTTGAATTTCTTCTATATTAATCATTTTGTCTATTTCCTATTTAGGGCTAGAATTAAAATCTTTTAGTCTTTTAAATGCTACGGCACTCTTTCTCCATTCTTTGTTTTGCATTAGAGGTGTTCCAGAAGAATAAGTTCCAGATTCTTTAATAGACTTTGTAACTAAAGTCATAGCTGTTATGTGAACAGAATCTACTATCTTTATATTATCAACAACTCCACAACAACCAGCTATAGTGCAATTCTTTCCTACTATGGTGCTTCCTGCAATGGCGCTATTGGCTGCAATTGCTGTCCCTGAACCTATTGAAACGTTATGGGCAATATGAACTAGATTATCTATCTTTACATCATTTCCTATTTTTGTGGAGCCTACTGAACCTCTATCTATTGAAGAATTTGATCCTATTTCAACTCTATTCCCAATAATCACCTTGCCTAAATGTTCTATCTTTATCCAATTGTCATTTTCCTTAGCAAAACCTAGGCCATCAGAACCCAGAGTAACCCCTGAATGAATAATACATTCTTGACCTATAGAAACATCTTCGTAAACACTACAATTTGGATAGATTATTGTTTTCTTTCCTATTTTTGATGATTCTGCTACATCTACATTACTACCAATTGAAACACCCTCTTCGATAACCACCCCTTCACCTATCCTACAAAAAGGTCCGATATTTGCTGACTCATGAACTTTTGCAGTTGAAGCTACATCTAAATAATCAGAATTGTTAATGTTATCTTTATTTTGATTTAATTTCTTAAAGATTTGGGTTGCCTTTGCATACAATAAATAGGGGTCTTTTCCCTCGATAATTGAGCAAGGTACAAGTTCTTTATTTTCTGGAGAAATAATTACTGCTGCTGCTTTTGTAGATTCAAGTTCTTTTATAAAAGAACTCCTATTAAGAAAAGCAATCTCTTTACTGCCAGCGTCTTGAAGAGTATTTATACCTAATAC
>CAJWPI010000023.1 GCA_913045055.1 uncultured Gammaproteobacteria bacterium
TTTTCCATTTTTTAGGCATCTTTCCTTTTTCCTCCAGCTTCTTTATCATTCTATTCGATATTGGATCTTAGTAGATTAAAATTTTAGACTTTTATAATGTCATTTGAGGAATTAACTGATTGGTTTTTACAAAACCCTGATTTAGGTGGGATTTTTATGTTTCTTTTGGGTTTCTTAGAGTCTTTTGTTTTAACCGGACTTATTTGGCCGAGTGCTTTACTTTTATTTGTAGCTATTGCTTTAAATCAAGCTGATCTTAACCTTCTAGTAATCTGCTTAGGAGCAGTTTTAGGCTCTTTTTCAGGAGATTTAATTAGTTTTTTGTTGGGTTATTATTATGGTCCAACGATTCAAGAAAGCCGGATACTTAAAAAGAGAAAATATATATTTCAAAAAGGGCAAAAATTTTTTGAAAAATATGGAATTGGGGCGATTTTCATAGGCAGGTTTTTACCAGCGATTAGGCCTGTGGTACCCGTTGTTGCAGGATTAATTCAGATGCCTAAGCAAAGATTTATAATTACAGCTATTCTAGCTTGTATCTCTTGGTCAATAGCTCTAGCAATTTTAGTTGTTGGAATGGATAATATTATCTCTTTATTTTATTTTTAGGAGCTTTTATGTCAAAACATGCTGCACTAAATACCTTTGGTAGGTCTGGCAATCCTGTTTTTGGAAATAAGTTTGACGGAGATGCACAATTCTCTGATCTCCCTATAGAAAAGAAGATGACATTGGAAGGAACTGTTAACAAAACAGGGATATTACTTCTTTTATGCTTTTCGTCAGCAGCTGTAACATGGAATTTTCCTTCCCCTATATTAATGGGTATTGGAATTATAGGAGGTCTTGTTATGGCTCTCTTCACTATATTTAGACCTACTTCAGCTAGTCTTACTTCCCCTTTATATGCCTTATTGCAGGGCTTAGCTTTAGGTGGTATATCAGTAATGTTTGAGAATCAATTTCCTGGCATCGCTATTCAAGCTGTTGGTTTAACTTTTGGAACTTTAGCTTCTCTATTATTTTGTTATAAAACAGGTCTTATAAAACCAACTGAAAATTTTAGACTTATGGTCGTGGGTGCAACTGGAGGAATATTCCTTCTTTATCTTGTTAGTTTTCTTATGCAAATCTTTGGAGGCTCTGGAGTTGGGTTTATACATTCTAATGGACTTATGGGAATAGGTTTTAGTCTCTTTGTTGTAGGGATAGCCGCATTAAATTTAGTCTTAGACTTTGATTTTATTGAGCAAGGATCTGAAAACGGACTTCCTAAACATATGGAGTGGTTCGGAGCTTTTAGTTTAATGGTTACTCTTGTTTGGCTTTACTTAGAGATCCTTCGCTTGTTAGCTAAAATTCGTTCCAGATAAATGGATCTCAATACCATACTTTTTGGTAGTATCGCTCTCCTGTCTCTTTTAATCTTCTTTTATTTAGGAAAATTAAGGGCTTCTAAATCTCAAAGAGAGAGATCAGACAGAATAAATTGGTCTCAAAGATTTAGTTACAGAGGATGTCTAATAATCGCTCTAGGAATCTTCCTTTTCTTTTATCTCTTATACTTCGTAATATAATAAAACTTTAGATTTTATCTAGCCTAATTCTTAGACCATCAGAAGCCATTGGCATAGGGAAATACTGAAACTTAGGTTCGTAATTTTCATCAATTGTTATCTTGTATTTCTTTAGTATTTGATGGATGAAGATTCTTGCATTCATTAGCGCAAAGTGCATTCCTATACATTTATGAGCCCCTCCTCCGAAAGGTGTATAGCAATATGGATGTCTCTTGTCTTCTCCTCTAGCTTCTTCAAATCTATTAGGATCAAACATCAAAGGTTCGTCCCACCATTCACTCATTCTATGAACATAACATAGACCTAAGGTAAGGTGAGTATCTGCAGGAATCTTATATCCAGCAATTTCTGTTTCTTTGATGCTCCTTCTTCCAAGCATCATAACTGAAGGATTTAATCTAAGGGTTTCTTTGAATACCAATTCTGTATTGGTCATTTTATTTAAGTCCTCATATTCCAAATTATCTTTTGATATAGTAAAGACTTCTTCTCTTAGTTTTTCCTGCCATTTTCTATTTTTTCCAAGGTAGTACATCATATTCATTAGAGTACTAGTTGTTGTATCGTGAGCAGCAAAAAGAAGGAACGACATATGCCCAGAGACATCTCCATCACTCAAGAACTCACCTTTTTCGGTTTGAGCTTTAGTTACTTGAGTAAATATATCCTGCTTGTCATCTTTTCTTCTTCTATTAATCCTTCTTTCAAAGAAATCTCTTAATTGATTTCTAGCCCTTTGTGCTTTCCAAAATGGAGAAAAAGGAATTGGATAAGGTAGGGCAGTAACTAAGCCATCACTTATAGCAACAAAATTCTTATTTAATCTTTTGGCATCTTTACCATATATGTTTAAACCAACGAAAACATGTGAGGCTACATCAAGAAGAGTTTCTTTTATACGTGGAAAGAAAGTGAATTCTGTAGCTACTGGCATATTTTCTATGTGACTAGCTTGAATGGGTTGCATCATTTCGACATAACCTCTAAGGGAATCAGTTTTGAAAGCAGGTTGAGTAGCTCTTCTTAGTTTCTTATGATCATCGCCATCTTTTAAGAGCAAGCCTCCTTCATAAAAATGTCCTAAATTAGCTCTATATCCCATGGCGCTGCTGAAGTTTCCTTCTCTATCAAATAGAATAGCTTCATTAAATTCTGGTCCTAACATCAACAAAGTCCTTTGCCCTGTTACAAGCGCCATGCGAGAAATAGGTCCATATCTTTGATAATGATCTTGCATCAACGAATAAGGATCTTTTACTAAGGAAACAGTTTTTCCTAAGAGGGGATAGCCATAATCACCATCGAAATTGTCTAAAATTCGATTATCTTTTCTATCTTGATATAAATCTTCAGCTTTATGCATTTTATCCTATTGCTTCTAAAAAAAGTCTCTCGTAATCCTTAAGATCTGGAATTCTTGGATTAGTTAAAGTACAAAGATCATTTAGTGAATGTTGAGATAATTCAGGAATCATATCAGATGTAATTCCCATTTCCCCTAGATTTTTTGGAAGACCGATAGCTTGATTAAGTTTTTCAATTTCTTCAGATAAGTCTTGTGATTTATGAAAGCCCATAGAACGTAAGATTCTATTATATTTTTCACCTACATGTCCGTAATTAAACCTTAAAATAGTTGGGAGAATTACCCCGTTAAGGGTTCCATGGTGTAATTTTAGATTTTGGTTTGCTCCACATGCATGACTCATGGAATGCACAGCGCCTAAACCTTTAGTAAAAGCCATAGCCCCTTCAGTGGCTGCCATCATCATATTCCATCTAGCCTTTTTATTTGTGCCATCTTTTACGGCTTTAATTAAGTTTTTATCTTTAAAAATTCTTTCTATCCCATCTAGTCCTACTGCATCAGCGGGTGGGTCTACTATTGGAGAGAGAACAGCTTCTATGCAATGTGTAAGAGCATCCATCCCAGCACCTGCTGTAAGGATAGAAGGCAACCCCAGGGTTAGATCAGGATCACATATTGCAGCCTTAGGGATTAATTGCGGACTAACTAGTACTAGTTTTCTTCCATCTTTCATTATTATTACAGCACCAGAAGATACTTCACTACCAGTACCTGAAGTTGTTGGGATAGCTATTACAGGTGCAACAGCTTGGATTTTTTCCACACCACCTTCATTAAAAGAATAATTTGCTAGATCCTCTTTGTGAGTTGCTTTAATGGCTACTGCTTTTGCTAAGTCTATACTTGACCCTCCTCCAAATCCTATAATTCCATCGTTTTTTTCTACCTTGTATTGGTTTACAGCATTTTCTACAGCTGTCTCCGTCGGGTTTGTTGGTGTATCTTCGAAGATAGAGAAAGTAAATTCATTTGAAAGAAGATTTCTTAATTTATCTATCATACCTAGAGCTACAATTCCTTTATCACTACAAATAAGGGGGTTTGATATATCGAGAGATCTTAAAACTGTAGATATTTGGTCTATAGCTCCGTGTTCGAATAGAGGCTTATTTATATAATTTAATTGAGTCAATATAACTTCCTACAGAATCCTTTTTAGAGATCTGTTCTTATATTAAATGTTAAAAAATCTAAAGCTAGAAAAATATTTTTTGATTGCTTACTTCCATAAGCTGACAAAATTATTATACTTTCTAAAACATAATGGAATTAAGCGACCCTGTATTAATAAGACAAAAGATTATGGATTTTCTTTCTAGAAGAGATCATTCTAGGAAAGAAATAATCAATAAACTTTATCGTCGAGTTAGTTCTATGGAACTTTTAGAAGAAGAACTAGAAAAACTTACGACAGAGGGTCTGTTAAATGATAAGAGATTTGCAGAACAGTATGTTTATAGTAGAGAGAATAAGGGGGTAGGACCTAAAAGGATCAGAAATGAATTAAGAGAAAGAGGGGTGCAGAACACAATAATAGAGCAATTGCTTGCAGAAAAAGATTGGTCTGAGATAGCTAGAAAAGTACTTTTAAAAAAAACAAAAACAGGATTACCTGAAGACAGGAAGCAAATGCTAAAATTGAAAAAGTTTTTGTATTATAGGGGTTTCGAGCATTCTGATATTGAGAGAGCTATTAAACTATTAGGCCTATCATCAAACCTTTAATAGACTAGCTGAGGCTTAATCCATATTATTACAGATAAGCAATCATTAATGACATATCAAGTACTAGCAAGGAAATGGAGACCAAAGTCTTTTGAAGATGTAGTAGGGCAGGAACACGTAGTAAAAGCATTACAGAACTCTCTTGTCCAAAATAAGATTCATCAAGCTTATTTATTAACTGGTACAAGAGGAGTAGGAAAAACTACTATAGCCAGAATACTAACCAAGTGTTTAAATTGTGAAGAAGGCTTATCTGCAAATCCGTGCCTATCTTGCAGTTCTTGTAAATCAATTTCAGAAGGGAGCTTCATGGATTTCCATGAAGTTGATGCTGCTTCAAGAAGAGGGGTAGAGGAGACACAACAACTTTTAGAGACAGTTATGCATGTGCCAGGTTCGTCTAGATATAAAGTCTATTTAATAGATGAAGTACATATGCTTTCAAAGCATAGCTTTAATGCCTTATTAAAAACTCTAGAAGAACCCCCTCCCCATATAGTTTTTATTCTTGCCACTACCGAACCAGAAAAAGTTCTTCCAACAGTGATATCAAGATGTTTACAGTTTAATTTAAAGAACTTAACACCTAGTCAACTTACAGAAAGATTAGATCACATCTTAAAAGAAGAAAAAGTTGAATTTGAATCACAAAGTATAGAATTTATAGCAAGAGCAGGAAGGGGGAGTCTTAGAGATTGCTTAACATTAGCAGATCAAGCTATAGCTTTCTCAAACGGTCAGTTAACAGCAGATAAGGTGTCAGAGATGTTAGGAACTCTACCCTTCGATCATGTGTTTTCTTTGCTGAATAATATTATAGAGAAGGATTCAAAAAACTTACTAAGTAAGCTAAGAGAAATCTCTGAGCTGAGTGTAGATTACCCTAGGTTAATGGATTTAATTCTAGAAGCTTTGCAATATATAGCTGTTGCACACATATCTCCGGAAGCTCTTTCTGAGTCTAATATTGATAAAGAAGGGATATTGAAATTAGCAAAGACCATTAATGCAGAAGACACTCAAGTTCTTTATCAAGTGGGGCTGCTAGCTAAAAGAGATATAGACTTAGCTCCTGACCAAATTGGTGGCTTTGAAATGGCATTACTTCGCATGTTGGCCTTTATGCCAGAATCTCTAGTTGAAGAGAGTAAAAAAAAAATAACTGAGAAGGAAGTACAACCAACACCAAAAGATTTAGATAAGGATTCTGGATTAACGAATGATAAGCTTTCAAAAAATTATGGAGATTTAATAAATAAAGAAAATTGGAATAGTGTTTTTAAATCTCTTGAGTTAGATCTTGGAACTAAACAGCTGATTTCCCATTGTTCTTTATTAAGAGTAGAGGACTCAACGATTTATTTCTCTATACCTGAAGATAAATTAGAGATCCTTAATGGAACTCATAGAGAGAAGTTTCAAAATTCCTTAAATAATTATCTTTCCATCGAAGCCAATATCTTTTTTGAGAAAGACAATGATTCAGAGCTCTCTCCTAATAACATTAAAAAGAAAAAGAAAAGTAAGAAGATAGCTAAGGCAGTTAAGTCATTAGAAAAAGATAAAAATCTACAATTGATTCTTGATGATTTAGAAGGCGAAGTAATAACTGGGTCGGTAAAACCTAAATCAAAAGGTAATATTTAATGAAAATAAGCCCTTTAGTAGACCATCTTATTGAGTCATTCCAATGTCTGCCGGGAGTTGGTCCAAAGTCCGCACAACGAATGGTATTCTATCTTTTAGAAAGGGATAGGGAAGCAGGAGAGATATTATCTGACTCACTAAAAAATGCTTTAAACCAAGTTAGTAAGTGCAATAGGTGTAGAGTCTTTACTGAATCAGATCTTTGCAATATATGCGAAAGTTCAAAGAGAGACTCTTATACACTATGTGTCGTAGAATCAGTAGCTGATGTGTTTGCTATAGAACATAGTAATCACTTTAGTGGCAGGGATTTTGTTTTACATGGACATTTATCTCCTATAGATAATATAGGACCAGAACAATTAGCACTAAAGAAACTTTTTGAATTAGTTAGATCAGAGCAAACAACTGAACTTATTCTAGCAACCAATTCAACTTTAGAAGGAGAAGCAACCTCTAATTACATTTTTGAGTCCCTTAAAGATATTGATACCTTAAAGATTACTAAGCTTGCTCTTGGGGTACCTTTAGGAGGAGAGCTTGAGTATGTAGATGGAGGAACTTTGATGCATGCTTTAAGTGGTAGGGTGAATTTAAAAAGATGAAATTTTAGGAACTGATTAATCTTCTAAATTGAATAAGTCATAAAGGGCTTTAGTAGAAACCTGAACCCCAGTTTTAATGGTTGTAACTGGATCTGGCAGGAACTGATTGGAGTGAAGAGAAGGAAGGGTATTATTTTTCTCCTTAGCCAATTTATAATCTTTTTGGTTCACTGCTCCTAACCAGAATAAAGCCGTAGGGACAGGGGGATCTGTTCTTCCAAACATACCAAAATCCTCTCCTGCCATCACAGGTAAAACTCTTATAACGTTTTCTTCTCCTAGTGAACTCTCAAAGCTAGCCCTAAGTTTATTTGTTAAATTTGGGTCATTGAATACGGCTGGAGTGTATTCATCCTTAATAACTATTTCAGGATAGAGAGATTGAGGAAGGCCTGAAGATTGAGCAAGATTCTCAGCTATTCTTGTTATGCTATCTATGGTTTTTTGCCTTACCTCGTCAGTATAAGAACGAAGTGTTAATTGTAATTTAACTTCATTCGGAATTATGTTGTGCTTTGTACCTGCATGAAATGATCCCACTGTTATTACTGCAGGTTCAAGAGGTGATATTTCTCGACTTACTATGGTTTGTAAAGCCATCACAAGTTGTGAAGCAAGGACGATAGGGTCTTTTGTTTTGTGTGGATAAGCGCCATGTCCCCCTATTCCTTTAATTAATATATCTACTGAATCAACATTTGCCATTGCATATCCAGGTATATAGCCAACCTTTCCTGCTTCAAGATCAGCACTAACATGAAGGGCAATGTTGTAATCAGGTCTAGGAAATTTAGAATAAAGACCATTTTTTAGCATAGCTCTCGCACCTCCACTAACTTCTTCAGCTGGTTGAAGGATGAGAATGAGAGTTCCTTTCCACTTATTCTTGTTTTTTATCAGATTTTGAGCTGTTCCAATAAGGGCGGTCATATGTATATCGTGCCCGCAGGCATGCATTGTATAAACTTCCTGGCCTTCCGAGTTAAAGGATTTCTTTCTACTTGCGTAACTTACTCCAGTTCTTTCTTCTATAGGCAATCCATCCATATCAGCCCTTAACATGACAGTTTTCCCTTTTCCGTTTTCTAAAATAGCTACCACCCCGTAGCCACCAAATTCTTGGGTTACTTTATAACCAAGATTTTTTAGGATTAAAGCTAGCTTTTGAGAAGTTTGTTTTTCTTGAAATGAAAGCTCAGGGTGGGAATGTAAACTCTTATATAGGTCAAGCAGATTTATTTCCTTTTCCGCTACTATATCCTCTAAAAGAAAAAAAATAGAGAAGAAAGATAACAAGAAAAATTTTCTTAAGAATTTTATTTTCATATTTAAAAAAATTATGTTTTTTTAAAACCCTGCTAAAAGTATCATATCAATAAACAACAACTTAAAAAAAATTTATGACTATAAAATCAGATAAATGGATAAGAGAAATGGCAACAAATTATTCTATGATTAAGCCTTTTGAACCTAATCAGATAAGGCTAGATAAATCAAATGAGAAGATTATCTCTTATGGAACTTCTTCTTATGGGTATGATGTTAGATGCTCAAATGAATTTAAGGTTTTCACTAACATAAATTCGGCAATAGTAGATCCTAAAGAGTTCGATCCCAATAGCTTTGTAGATGTAAGTGGTGATTGTTGTGTTATTCCCCCCAATGCTTTTGCTTTAGCGAGCACTATTGAATATTTCAAAATACCTAGAAATATTCTTACTGTATGTCTGGGCAAGTCAACTTATGCAAGATGTGGGATTATAGTTAATGTAACACCTCTGGAACCTGAATGGGAAGGTCACGTAACCTTGGAGTTTTCTAATACCACCAGTTTGCCTGCAAAAATCTATGCAAATGAAGGGGTGGCGCAAATGGTTTTTTTTGAATCAGATGAAATCTGTGAAGTAAGTTATAAAGACAGAGGGGGAAAATACCAAGGACAAAAAGGAGTCACTCTTCCTAAAACTTAAAGATAGGAATTTTCTTTCTTCATTTTTATCTTAACTCTCCTTTTCCCATCATCATTCAAGATTTGAATTATTGCAAAATCTAAATCTGGAGCTAACCAGAAAATCTGCTCCCTGTCTTGGTCTTCTAGTCTTTCTCTGCTAACTTTTACTGTCATATAATCTCCTAAAGGAGTTGAAATATCTTCTAAACCATTGATATTAAACACTCTTTTTTTAATTTTCCCTTTATAATAAACTCGATATTCTAATTTATCAGGTAAAGAAGAAATATCGTATTTTCTTAGATCTAATCTAAGCTTGATTTGAGCAGTTGCTGGTCCCAGAACATCATCGGTTAAAGGTAAGGTACCCTCTTGTTTTTTTTCTTTAAACTTTAATGTTTTCTCTTTCCAGTTAAATTCTACATCAGCTTCTCCTTTTCTAGACCAGTTCATGGGTATTATCTTATTTTTTAATAATTTAAATTTAGCTGTCTCTTTTCTAAAGGTAAAACCAAACTTATGTATTTCTGATTTCAATCTCCAAGTTTCTTGATCTTCTTTCTTCATTGAGACACTCATCGATGCTCTTATATCACCCTCTACTGTTAAAACAGCTTCAGTTTGTTCAATACTTTGAAAGTCTTTTGAGTGTAGACTAGATATCAGAATTAACTGTATAGAAATAAAAAAGAGTATTTTTTTCATTTTTATATTTTGATTGGTTTATTATCTAGATAGGCAATACCTTCAACTAACTTTAACCTCTTTTTACTAAACCAGTCTATAACTTTTGGATAAAGTGAATGTTCTAGATCGTGAATCTGATTTTGTAACTTTTCAGCTGATTTAGTTTTAACTAATAATTGTGATTGAGCACATATAGGTCCTCCATCAAGTGTTGTATCTACAAAATGTATAGTAACTCCATGGTATTTATCTCCCGAGTCCAACACTCTTTGATGAGTATTGAGACCTGGATATTTAGGTAGGAGGGAAGGGTGGATGTTTAGGAGCCTACCATGAAACTGGTTTACAAAAACTTGACTCAATATCCTCATAAAACCAGATAATACAACTAATTTTGGTTTATATTTATAAAGTCTTTTTATCATCGCTTCATCAAACTCTTCTCTGGAAGTAAACTCCTTATGATTAATTACTTCAACAGGTATGTCTGCTTTTTTTGCTCTTTTTAATCCATATGCATCAGGGTTATTACTTAGTACACAACAAATTGAACCATCGATTATCTTGCTATCAATGGCATCTATCATTGCTTGGAGGTTTGAACCACTACCCGAAATAAGAACGGCAAAATTAAATTTACTCATAACCATTAGACAAAGGTTATAGGGGGATTGTTCCTTCTTTTCTTCTTTAATTTTCCAATGACTTTAGCTTGTTGATTTTCTTTTTTTAAGGTTTTCAAGACAACTTTTATATCTTCTGGCTTTACAGAAATAATCATTCCTATGCCGCAGTTAAAAGTTGATAGCATTTCTTGATTGCTTAAATTTGCTTCAGATTGGATCCATGCAAAAAGGTCACTATTAGGCCAATCATTTCGGTTTAAGTTGATCTCAGCCATTAAGTTATCTTTAAGAATCCTTGGGATGTTCTCAATAAACCCCCCACCTGTTATATTCACTATGGATGTTAATTTAATTTTTTTTAACAATTTAAAAATAATGCTTGAATAAATTGTTGTTGGAGTAAGTAACCTCTTACCCAAACCCACTCCATTAATTTTTTTACTTAGAGAGATATTCTTATCTTTTATAATTTTTCTTATCAAAGAAAAACCATTTGAATGGACACCTGACGAAGGAAGCCCTATAAGAATGTCGTTTTCATTTGCTTCTTTAGCTTTAATTAGATTTTTTTCTTCGACTATACCTAGAGCGAAACCTGCTAGATCAAAACTTCCTTTTGGAAAGCTATCTGGGTGTTCAGCTGTTTCTCCTCCTACTAATGAACAATTAGCTAATTTACATCCATCTGCGATTCCTTTTACTACTTCTACTGCTACTTTTACGTTAAGATTATCAGTCACAAAATAATCTAAAAATAAAAGGGGCTCTGCTCCGCAAGTAATTAGATCATTTACACACATAGCCACTAAATCAATTCCTATGCCGTCATAAGACCGAAGCTGTTTCGCAATTTCTATTTTCGTGCCCACCCCATCTGTGCTAGTTACCAGGAGGGGTTTTTTAAAATTCTTTGGAATTTTACTAATTGCAGAAAATGCACCTAATTCAGAAACAATTTCTGGACGCTTTGTTTTAAGAACTTCTTTCTTAATTTTTTTTACAAACTCATAACCAGCCTCTACATCTACACCAGATTCTTTATAGGTTATGGATTTTTTTTTCTTTAAAGATTTATTAGACATTGATTTAAATTTTATTTAGCTTATTTTATCAATCATCTATGATGAGATCTGCAGAATATTAGTACAATGAAAAAAACTTGTTTCTTAATTATTAGCTGTTTTTATTTAATTTTTCCTATTTCAGCTCAAGAAGCTTACGTCTTTAAAGAAGTTTATGAGATAAAAACTGATATTAAGGGGTCAGATAGAGATTCGATATCGACTGGAATGAAAGAAGCTTTTAAGCATTTGATTGTTAGTGTTTCAGGTAATTCAGAAATTCTTAAGAATGAAAGAGTAAGCAGAACACTTAGCAAGCCAGAGGTATTCATAAACGAGTATAAACTTAATACTTTGGATAATGAGTCCGTAGAAGCAATATTTTCCTTTAATGGAAAGGTTGTAAGGAAGTTTTTTTATGACAACGGTCTTCCTCTTTGGGTTGGATCTACTTTAAAGATCCTAGGATATTTTCCCTGTAGGTTTAATATTTCTTCTCCAGAACCACTTCTACATAAAGAAAGATGTCTTAAATTAATTACCAATGCAAAGAATATCTCTGAATTAAGGGTGCTAAATTTAGTGGAACCTAGTATGGACCTTTATGATTTAGAAATAGTAGAAATACTAGAAAAAAGATCTGATGTTGCAGTTTTAAATAAAATGGCAAGACGTTATGGATTAGAACATTGGCTTTCTTGTTCTATCTATGATTCTTTAGGATTTTTGTTAGAAGATCCTAATTGTATATCTTCAGAATTTCCTTCTACCTTTTTGCAGTTAAACGCAAGTATTACTTCTTTAGTAGATACTTTAACTAAAGAATATCAGCTAGTTATTGACCCAACTATCAAGAGCAGATCTACGGTTACTATTACGGGAGTAGAAGATCATGCTTCTCTAGGTTTAGTAAAAGACATTATTGACTCTCAAGCCATTGTAGTTAATTCAAAAATTAAATCTCTAGAAGGCTCTAAAGTAATTTTTTCTATAGATCTGATTGGTAAACCATCAGATTTAATAAAGTTAATGGAAGTTAATACTTTCTTTTCTTTAAATTCTGAAGATCAAAGATTAACTGAAGCAATTTCTTATTCTTTTGTGGGAGAGTTCTAATGTTTACCGCTCTTCCAAATATTATTACTATTTTTAGACTTCTTTTAACTATTCCTATAAGCATTAGTATTTATCAAGGACAAAGCTCTATTGCGCTGTTACTTTTTATATTAGCCGGTTTATCTGATTGGCTAGATGGTTTTCTGGCAAGAAAGTTTAGTTGGTCAAGCAAGTTTGGTCAGTTTGCAGATCCTGTAGCAGATAAATTTCTTATATTAACCACTTTATTGGCTTTAGCTCTTTCAAACAAACTACCAGTATGGGTTGTCTCAATAATGTTAGCCAGAGATTCGATTATAATAATTGGAGTTATCCTTTACTTTTCATTATTCGAGAATTACAACTTAGTTCCAAATAGATGGGGAAAGCACTATACGGGTTGGACTATCGCTCTTTTTATTATTATTTTGCTACGAGGAGTCTTTGAGACGATACCATTATTATTGGAGAGTATAGCTTTATTTGGTACTTTATTCTTTCTGTTGATAAGTGTTGTTTCCTATTTAAGAGATCCAGGAAAAAGAATATTTAGTCAGATAATTTAAGAAAATGACCACCCCAAAACAACTACATCTAGATATCCAGTTAGATGAATCTATTAAACTATCAAAATTCATTAACTGTGAAACAACAAAATTTTTGATAAAGAATCTGGAAAATTTTTTACTTGATAATTCTTTAACAAACTTTATCTTTATTTGGGGAAATAAGGGTGTGGGTAAGTCTTATTTGCTTAGGGCTGTAAACCAAGAGTTTTTTGAGAAAAAAAAGACAACTGCCTTCCTTTCATTTTCAAATTTAAGCCTTTACTCACCTTCTGTTTTTGAGGGATTAGAAACTTTAGATACCATATTTATAGACGACATTCATTTGTTCCCAAAATCAAAAGAGTGGGAAGAGGCTTTTTTTAACTTCATAAATTGTTGCATCAATGAGCAAACTAAGTTACTAATTAGCTCAGAAAAAATTGTTAAGAGGATGTCTTTACAATTGCCGGATTTAGAGTCTAGATTGTTAGCATTTACAGCTATAGAAGTACCTGAAATACAAGAGAGACACAAGATAACCGCGTTATTGCAAGCAGCAGATAGAAAAGGCATTAGATTAGGAAAAAAGGAACTAGCATATATACTAAATCACACTTCCAGGAGTTTATCAGACTTACTAAAGCTTCTTTCTGATTTAGACAGGTTCTCTTTAGAGAAACAAAGAAAACTTAGTGTTCCTTTAATTAAGGAAATGATCTCTACAAAGGATAACAGTTGAGGCATACGGCGTATATCCCTCTCGGATCATTAAATTTATCTAATTCGTAAACTAAATTTAGCTGTTTTCTCAAGGGATGTTTTGATTCGATAAAGTTTGGAATAGCAGCCATAGCATAAGAGAATAATTCTTTAAAGATTCTTTGTTTCCAATCAAGCTCTTCGGAAGGAAAAAAGGTCTTATAGGAATCAACTTTTGCAAGTTCTGCTGCTCTTTCTATGGCTTCATCTAAATTTCCTAACTTATCAACTAAACCTAATTCCAAAGCTGTTGATCCTGCCCATACTCTTCCTTGAGCTATTTTATCTACTTCTTCTAATTCCATTCCTCTTTCTTTTGCAACTAAGCTAATAAACCTTTGGTATCCAAATTCAATAGTAGATTGCAATATATCTGATATTACGGGATTAATAGCTCTAGTAGGATCCATGCCCCCTCCAAGCTTGGTTGTTGAGATCCCATCTGAATAAACTCCTATCTTTTCTAAGCTTTTTTCAAAAGTAGGGAAGAATCCAAAAATTCCTATTGAACCAGTAATAGTGTTGTGAGAAGCCCATATCTCATTTGCACTTGCTGAAATCCAGTATCCTCCAGAAGCTGCTACGTTTGACATTGAAGCTATTACTGGAATACCTTTAGTTTTGGCAGCTAAGATTTCTTCCCTGATAACTTCTGAAGCAAAAGCACTTCCTCCTCCCGAATCTACTCTTAGAACTATAGCCTTAACATTCTCATCTTTGTAAGCAGTTCTAAGTAACTTAGCCGTCGAATCTCCACCTATCGCCCCCGGGGGTTGTACTCCATCAAGAATAGCACCCTTAGCAACTATAACAGCAATTTTATTATCAGATTTTTCTACTTCTTTTTCACTAGCTATAACTTGGAAATATTCTCCACCTGAAATTTGATTAAAATCTAACTCATCTTCTGATTTACCAATTTTCTTTTGAAGGTATTCTCTTGTTTGAGTCCTGTTTAAAACTTTATCTACTAGATTGGCTTTTAATAAAGCTGCGGCTGCATTACCCTTTTCTTTTTTTATAAGAATGTTCGAATTATCAGCAATATATTGCAAGTTGTCTGGCTGCATGTCTCTATTCTCTGCTACTACTTCTTTGTAGGAATCCCAAATAACTTCTAGATAAGCTTTTGCTGCTTCCTTGGCTTCCTCAGACATGTCATTTCTGATATAAGGTTCCATAGCTGATTTATATTTTCCAACCCTAAAAAGATTAACTGAGACTTTAAGTTTTTCTAAAAGAGATTTGAAATAAGTTCTGTATCTAGAAAGTCCTTCTAAGAAGATGAATCCATCTGGGTTTATAATTATTTCATTAGAGAAAGATGCAAGGTAATAACCGCTTTGGTCATAATTATCTCCTGTGCTAATGATTATCTTTCCCGCTTCCCTTAATTCCTTCAGAGCCTGCCCTACATCAAAGAGCACAGTCTGGCCAGTTCCATAGATGTTATCCAAATTAAGTACTATGAATTTAATTCTGTCATCAGTTTTTGCTTTCTTTAACACTTCAAGTAAGTTATTTACCAATAGCTGTTTTTGGGGCTGACCTTGAAGAAGGAAAGTTAATGGGTCATTACCACCTTCAATTTGTTCTACGATTGGACCTTGAGGATTAATAACGAGCGCTTTACCCTCTGGGTCCTTTAAATCACTCCCAAAAAAACTTCCTACTATTGCAACTGATATAACTAATAAAATAACTAAAAATAAGAAGTTAGAAAGGGAACTTCTAATTTTTCCTACAACTTTCCAAAACCTTTCTAATCTAGTTTCTTCTGACATTTTTTTCCTTTTTTAAATTAAATTAAGAACATTTTCTGGGGGACGACCTATTATAGCTTTTTGGTCTTTCACAACAATGGGTCTTTCGATCAGTTTAGGGAATCTTAACATGATGTTTATTAAGTCAAGATCCGGAATAGATTTATCAGAAAGATCATTTATTTTATAGTCTTTTTCAGTTTTTCTTAAAATTTCTCTTGGAGTCATATCAAGTTTCTTTAAAAGAGTTGCCAACTCTTTTTGGTTTGGAGGGTTCTCTAAGTAGAGAACTATTTTAGGCTCTATTTTATTTTTTCTTAATATTTCCAAGGTTAGTCTTGATTTACTACATCTTGGGTTGTGGTAAATGGTAAAATCACTCATATGCAGTTAGAACCCAATCAACAATCTGGTTTCTTCTTAAAGTCTAAATTAATATTGCTGATCATAGGTCTTTCTTTAAGCCTTGTCACTTGTTCGAAACCAGACTTCTATCTTTTAGATGGCACTCAGGGAAGTGTTGCCGATTTAGAGGGGAAGTGGATAGTAATAAACTATTGGGCAGATTGGTGCCCTCCATGTATTAAAGAATTACCTGAATTATCAAAGTTTTATGAAGATAATAAAAATGAAGTGGTAGTTTGGGCTTTTAACTTTGATCAGTTAGAAGGGGAAGAGTTAGAAGAGCAGATAGCAAGATTTAAAGTTAATGTACCAGTATTAATGACAAATCCGGGTCAAATCTTTGGTTGGGATTCTCCAGAAGGTTTGCCAGCTACTTATATACTAGACCCAAAAGGAGTTTTAAGAGAGTCTTTAGTAGGTCCTCAAACCCAAGAGAGTCTAGAAGGGCTTATAGCAAAGCTCCAATCGAATTAGGTATCGGAATTTAAGAATAGAGTAGGGTCTATATTTGTGCCTAATAAGATTGTTTGCCAGTGAAGATGAGGTCCTGTAACCCTTCCGGTTTTTCCTACAGACCCAATTATTTGATTTTGTAGCACTTTTTGACCTTTAGTAACTTTAATTTTTTCTAGGTGCGAGTAGGATGTTAAGAGACCTTGACCATGATCTATATATATAACATTCCCAGCATAATAGAAATTTCCAATTAACATTACCTTACCATTAAGCGCTGCTCTTACATCAGTTCCTGTTGGTGCTGCTATGTCTGTACCAGAATGAGGACTACGTGGTTTACCGTTAATAAACCTTTTTACTCCAAATTCACTACTTATAATACCAAGAGTAGGCAATTCCATTTTTAGAGAACTTTGGGTCATTTGCGATACCGTTTTTACAGTTTCTTTTAAAATCTTTGATTCATTTACTATCCTCTCTAAAGATTTTTTTGGAGGAGTAACCATTTCTAGATTAGCAATTTCTATTTTAGAAACCCTATAATTTTTCGGAACTATTGTTATTTCCTGGATAACTTTATTGTCTAATTTAATCTGAATCTTCGAATTTTTTTCTTCTAAGCTAATAGGGTAGATAATCTTCCACTGATAAGAACCTACTTTGCATAGAAATGGAACTTTGCCTTGAACTGAAATGTTGGGCTTTGTTATTTCTTCATAGGTAAAGTCCACATTTATTATTCCTCCTGGAAAAGGTGAGTGCGCAGGTATTTCACAATTCTGTAATGGCTGAAAGAGCGATGCACAAGAAATTAGGAGAGTTAAAAGAAAGATTAGGGCCTTATTCTTCATCTAGTTTCTTTATCACTTTAGCTTGAATCTTACCTTCTCCAAGTAAAGCCTTTATTTTTTCGCCTATTCTTACTTGAGACTTTTTTCTTATTACTTTACCCGTAGTTTCTGATGTGATTATTGAATATCCCCTGCCAAGAACACCTAACGGACTGACAGCCTCTAAAGTAGCTACCAATTTTCCTGTATTTATCTCAGCTTTCTGAATATTTTCAAGTACTGCATTCATTAATCTATTTTTTAAAAGATTATTTCTTTCTTGATCTTTAATCGTAGTTGCTAAAGGCGATATTCTTAGTAGATTTTCTAATTCTTGTCTAAATAATGCTTGTATTTCAAGTAAATATACCTCTATGGACCTTTTTATTCTTAAATGCTGTTGGTCTATTTTTTGATTAATTTGTATAAGCTTTTCTTTTGGATGTTTTAGAAGTTCCTTGAAGTGGTTAACTTCTCCAGAAAGTTCCTTCAAGGAAGAATTCATACCATTCACTAACTCTTCATAATATGAATTAATTTTTGGATTTAATTCAACATGACTTTCACTAATTATCTCAGCAGCAATTGATGGTGTTGGTGCTCTATAGTCAGCAACAAAATCTGAAATAGTAAAATCAGTTTCGTGACCTATAGCACTAATCACAGGTATTTGAGTTTCACTGATAGCTCTCGCAACAATTTCTGTATTAAATCCCCAAAGATCTTCCATTGAACCTCCTCCTCTAGCTAGTACCAAAACTTGAGCTTTAGGAAGATCAGATCCATACTTAATTGCTAAGGATATCTCTTTGGAAGAACTTTCTCCTTGTACAGAAGTGGGAATAATAGTTAGATTCATAAGAGGAGACCTTCTACCTAGAACCTTAATGATATCTTGCAGAACAGCCCCCGCTGGAGAAGTTACAACTGAGATATTCATTGGAAGATAAGGTATTTCTTTCTTTCTTTGGTCATCAAACAGACCTTCTTTATCTAATTTATTTTTTAACTCTTCAAAAGCTCTAAGGAGAGCCCCCTGTCCTGCTAATTCAATATAATCAACCCTCAACTGGTATCTTCCTCTAGCTTCATAGATACTTATATTTCCGTTAACTAATAATTTATCCCCATTCTTAGGTTCAAAATTTATTTGTTTGTTGGCAGGAAGAAACATCGCACAACTTATTTCAGAATTTGCGTCTTTTAAAGAAAAATACCAATGCCCTGAAGGAGCACATGTGAAGTTTGATACTTCGCCCTCAACCCACAGCATAGAAAATTTTTTTTCAAGAAATTGTTTAGCTTCTTTATTTAGTTGTGAAACTGTAAAAATTTCTTGGCTGTTTTTAAAGAAATTTTCAACCATAATAGAACTATATCAGACTGAAACTTCTATAATTAATGGAAAATTTAAAATCTACTTACATTGGCTTCTTATCTCTTTTTATTGGAGCTGCCTTGTTAGGAGCCTCAGCTATTTTTGTTAGATTTAGTGAAACCTCTCCTTCAGTTACAGCCTTTTACAGAGCTTTTCTTGCTTTACCCTTCTTATATTATTGGCTTTTAACCACTAACAAAAATAGGGGTTCTGTCATGATAGAAAAAAAACATTTTCCTATTCTTATATTGGCTGGAGTTTTTTTTGGAATTGATATGGCTATTTGGAATTGGTCAATTATGTTTACTTCTGTTGCTCATGCAACTCTAATGGCCAATACAGCTCCAATTTTTGTTACATTAATTAGCTATTTTTATCTACGTAATAAAATAGAATCTTCATTTTTTAGAGCATTATTCTTAGCCTTTTCTGGCGTGTGTATTGTAATTCTTGCTGGCAGTGGTACAGATTCATCTAGACTCTTAGGAGATTCTTTAGGTTTAATAGCTGCGTTATTTTATGCATCTTATATTTTATGCATAAAAAGATTAACAGATAACATTCCGCCAGCTTATACCCTTTTTTATGCTACATTATTTACAGCAATCTTTTTATTTCCTGTAGCCTATATAGAAGCCATAACTCTTCTCCCCAAAACTATAGAGGGATGGGTAATTTTACTTACTTATGCCTTGGTAAGTCAGGCTTTAGCCCAAGGTTTAATAACTTTTGGTATTTCTAAACTTTCAGCCCACTTTTCTTCATTAGTTCTATTAATTCAGCCAGTAGCTGCAGCAATCTATGGATGGTTAATAATATCTGAAGCTATAAATATATTTCAGATTATAGGAGGAGGAATAGTGTTGATTGGTATTTATTTATCAAGTAAAGACTAGATCTAGTCCCAATTGGGGTCTCGTTTCTCAAGAAAGGCATTAATTCCTTCTTTAGCATCATCGCTTTGTACACACTCAGCTATTTGTTTTTGAAGGAAAGGCAAGGCCTCCTCAAAGCTCATGGAGTCTTGTTTATTGTAAGCAGATAAACCCATCTGCATGGTGTTAGGTGCCAAATTAGATAATTGAGAAGCCAAGTTGTTTACCTCTGAATCTAAATTCTCTATTTTTACGGATTTATTTATTAGGCCCCAAGCTTCAGCTTTTTTTGCATCAATTGCTTCACCGCGCATACAAAAATCAAGCCCTGCTCTTTTTGGCATTACCCTAAATAACCCTGCCATGACCATAAAAGGCCATATACCTCTTTTAATTTCAGGGGCAGAGAACTGGGCTTCTTCAACTGCAATCGCATGAGTAGAGTTGGTAACCATTAATAGAGCTCCTGCAAGCACAGACCCTTGTATCTTAGCGATTACTGGCTTATTTAAGTGTCTTAAAGATAAGCTTATATCTGTTTTACCTTCAAGTTTAGGTACAGCTGAATCTGGTGCCTTTTCTTTTCCGGACATATTTCTTAAGTCAGCTCCAGCACAAAAAATATCTCCTTCTGCTGCTAGTACCACAACCCTAATTGACCTTTCTTGCTTTGCATATGCCAGAGCATAGTTTATTTCGTCTGTCATAACTGAATTTAGAGCATTTTTTCTTTCAGGGCGGTTTAAAGTTATGGTCAGGATATTCTCCTGTATATCAATTTTTGTAGCCTCAAATATTAACCCATTTAATGATAATTTTTTTTTGTTCATATTTTAGATCCTCAATTCTAAGTAAATAAATAGTCCGGAACTTCTATTTCTTTAGCTCGAATATATTCACCTAGAGATTTTGCTTGCCCATCAAGTCTTGTAGAAGAAGAAACTCCATCTTGTAAAATATCATGTATATAGAAATTCAAAGCAAGTATATTAGGTAATTCATGCCTTTCAATTTGATATTGGGCTAAATCAGGGAGAAGCTCTTTTAGTTTATTTAGAGTTAAAAAATCATAAAGAAAGGCATAAGATTCTTCAGTTTTTGCCCAAATACCTAAATTTGCGCATCCCCCTTTATCACCAGATCTTGTGCCAAATAATCTTCCAAAGTGTATTTTTTGAGTTTTTTTAATTTCAGGTAATTTATTAATATAGGGTTGTTTCTGATAGTAGTTTTCTTCTAGACCTAACTGGCTTGTAGGCTTTATTTCAAAAGTTTCACCATGAAAATGAACTCTTTCTACTATATGTTTACTGTCTATCAAAGCAGGCCAATATTCAATGTAATGACCACTTGGAACAGAACCAGCCCTACCTGTCCAGCCCGGTAAATTAGCTAGACCTAGTTCCACTATTTTTGCACTAAACAATCTTCCCACTAGATCTGGGTTTTGAGACATGACACTAATTCTAAGAGAAGCTTGGGCTTGTTCATTTGAACTAGGATTTTCTTTGTCAGTTCTATGAAGCTGAACATCTACTTTATCAAATTGATCTTTTCCTCCTAAGTTCTCAAAAATTGAATCTGTAACTAACTTAGCCTTTTCCTCGATATCTAGACCTGTTAACAAAATTTCAGTGCCATTTCTAAACCCTCCGGCTAAGTTAATGCACACCTTGTGAGTCTCAGGTGCACTACTTCCACGACAGCCGCTAACATGCACTCTGTTTTCTTTTTCTTGAGTTATCTTTAAGGTATCAAAGTGAGATACAACATCAGGGTTTATATAGGCAGGACTTCCAATCTCGTAAAGTAATTGAGCTGTTACTGTTCCCACGGATACAAGACCACCTGTACCTGGATGCTTAGTTATAGTAAAGCTTCCATCTTGAAATATTTCGGCGATGGGGTAACCAATATTTGAGAAAGATGGAACTTCTTGAAAAAAGGAATAGTTTCCACCAGTAGCTTGAGCACCACATTCTATAATATGTCCAGCTGCTAAGGCACCTGCAAGTTCATCATAACTATCTCTTGACCAATTAAATTTCCAAGCAGCTGGTCCAATAACAACTGCAGCATCAGTCACTCTTGGGCAAACGACAACATCAGCCCCTTTATCGAGAGCTTCCTTTATACCCCAGGCACCAAAGTAAACATTAGCGGTTACAGGCTTTTTTTCGTATTCAACTAAAGAAATATCTTTTTCTATATTCTTTAGTTTTTCTCCTTTTTTCTCTAATTCTTCTAATCTAGGGATTAGGTCATCTCCATCTATATAAGCAACCTTTAAGGACAAACCTAATTCTTTAATAATTTCTTCAATTTTTTCTGCCATAGAGACTGGGTTTAGTCCTCCAGCATTTGAGACGATTTTTATTCCTTTTTCTTGGCAAGTAGTTGCTACATCTTTAAATTGTTTTAAGAAGGTTCCCACATATCCATGATCTTCACCCCGTTTGATCCTTTGGTTATAAAGTATCGTCATTGTGAGTTCAGCTAAGTAATCTCCAGTTAATACATCAATAGGACCTCCTTCTATCATATCCTTAGCAGCAGATAATCTATCGCCATAGAAACCACTACAGTTTCCTATCAATATCTTTTCTTTAGAGGTAGCCATAGGAATATCCGTAGTTATTTCTTTGAATCCACTATCATTAGTAAATCACCATTGTCTAATTGTTGATTTTTTTTGATATATATTTTTTTAACTTTGCCTGTCTCAGGTGCGTTTACTTGATGTTCCATTTTCATGGCTTCTAAAATTACTATAGGGTCTCCCTTTTTCACTTTATCACCTAACTTTACTCTTATATCTACTACTTTTCCTGGCATAGGAGCTGTTAATCCCCCCACGATCTCTTCAGAACCTGGTAGCACAAATTTTGGAATAATATCTAAAGATATATTGCCCCAGGGCATTTTTACTATAATTTTATCTTCAAACTGAGTTACTTTAGATGAAAGTTTATGACCATCTATTTCAATATCTATTGAGTAAGGATCCCAATCAAATATTGTAACTAGAGTATTTTCATTTATTTCAAATTTCCCATCTCTGCGAGAGCTATAGGAAATTTTGACTGTTGATTTTTTGTATCCAAGTTTGATTTCTTGATTTGGCAATCTACCGTTTCTCCAACCTGAAGGAATTTCTCCTAGTAATGTGGCTTCGTTCCTATTCTTGCCTTGTATCCACATAGCTGCAATAGTTGCAGATTGATTTAGCTCAGTTTCATTTGGTAAATAAGCCCTAGAAGGTTTAACTTTTTCGATAAAGTTAGTAGTGGTTGAACCATCTAAGAAAGCTTTTGATCTTAGAGTAGATACCAAGAAGTCTCTATTAGTTATTACTCCGCCTAGGTGAAGAGATTCAAGAGCCCTAGAGAGTTTATTTGCTGCCTCAATTCTAGTTTCTCCATAAGTGATTACCTTGGCTATCATAGGATCAAAATCAGTCCCTATAATAGATCCTTGTTCCACGCCATCATCCCATCTTGCCTCGGCTTCGTTGCTAGGTTCATAAGCTATAAGAGAACCAGTTGAAGGTAGAAAATCGTTTTCAGGGTCTTCTGCATATAGTCTTGCTTCTATGGAAGAACCAAACCATTCAATTTCTTCTTGCGAATATCCTAAACTTTCACCTGAAGCTATTCTTAACTGTTCTCTAACTAAATCAATACCAGTTACAGCTTCAGTCACAGGGTGTTCAACTTGCAGTCTTGTATTTACTTCCAAAAACCAGAAGTCGCCTGATTTATCATCTACTAAAAATTCTACTGTTCCGGCAGACTCATATTTTAATTTTTTGGCTAATTTAACAGCTGCTTGTCCCATCACATCTCTTAATTCAGAACTTACCCTTGGAGAAGGGGATTCCTCAATAATTTTTTGATGTCGTCTTTGAATAGAGCACTCTCTTTCTCCTAAATGGATAATATTTCCTTGAGAGTCTCCTAAAATTTGAATTTCTATGTGTCTTGATACAGGTATATATCTTTCTATAAATATTCTATCATCTCCAAAACTGCTTTTTGCTTCCCGCTTAGCAGATTCAATAGAGTCTTTTAGATCTTTCGATGAAGTAACAACTCTCATTCCTTTTCCTCCACCTCCTGCTGCTGCTTTAATAAGAAGAGGGTAACCGACTTCCTTAGCTTTTTTAGGATCAGTTGTTTGTGGAAGAGTAGGGACACCAGCTTTCTCAGCAAGTTCTTTGGCTTTCAATTTGTCACCCATAGAAGAAATAACTCTTGCTGAGGGACCTATCCAGATCAATCCTGCTTTGATGACTTCTTTACAAAATTTTGGATTTTCAGATAAGAAACCATATCCTGGATGAATAGCTTGCGCTCCTGTCCTCATTGCTGCTTGAATTATTTCTTTAGAGTTTAAATAGGAATCCGAAAGTTTAATTGCCTCATCGGCCATTTTGACAAAAGGGGAATTTTCATCAGCTTCTACATATACTGCCACACAACTTAAACCTGTATCATGGGCGCTTCTGATAATCCTACAAGCTATCTCACCTCTATTAGCGATAAGAATTTTATGATAATTCATAATCTGTATACTCCATATCCTTCAGCGCCTTCAACTTTTTTACCATTGACGACTGATAGGCATATGCCTAAAACAGATCGGGTATCTCTTGGGTCTATTATTCCATCATCACTTATCGCCCCAGTAGCTCTTAAGGCTAAAGAACCTTCTTCTTGCATAGCTTCTGCTGTTGCAACAATTTCGGCATCTTCTTTTTCATTGAATTTCACACCTTTTCTAGCGGCTTGAGCTCTTCTTACAATTGACATAACTCCAGCTATTTGCTTCGGCCCCATAACTGCAATCTTTGCTGTAGGCCAAAGGAAAGTGAATCGATTATTGTATGCTCTTCCAGACATAGCATAATTACCAGCTCCAATGGAAGCTCCCACAATTACTGCTATATGCGGAACATTAGAATTAGAAACCGAGTTTAATAATTGTGCACCTTTTTTTATCTGTCCAGCTCTTTCGTAGTCCTTACCTACTATAAAACCAGTTGTATTATGCAAAAAAAGTATAGGTATATTTATCTGATTACAAAGTTGAACGAAGTGAGCTCCTTTTTGAGCTGAATCTGGTTGAATGATTCCCCCATTATTTCCTAAGATTCCTATTTGATATCCATGAATAGAAGCAAACCCGCAAACTATGTTAGGTCCAAAAAGAGATTTGAATTCTTCAAACCGGGAACCATCTGTAATTCTTGTTATTACTTCTCTAATATCAAAAGCTTTTTTTAATTCTGGGTCTACAAGACCCAGAAGATCTTCAGGATTATTTATGGGATTTTCTATTTTCAAAGAAGGTTTATAACCTCTCTTTCTCCAATTGAGATGAGAAACCACTTCTCTTCCAATTCTTATAGCATCCATCTCATCCTCAGCAAGATAATCAGCTAATCCAGAGGTTTCGGCATGCATCTGGGCACCACCCAGGGTCTCATCATCAGATTCTTCACCTATAGCCATTTTTACTAATGGTGGACCTCCTAAGAAAACCTTTGATTGTTTTTTGATGAAAATATTGTAATCAGACATTCCAGGTTGATAAGCCCCTCCTGCAGTAGAAGAACCAAAAACTATAGAGATAGTTGGAATTCTCAGTTTTGATAGTTCAGTTATTTCATAAAAGGTTCTTCCAGATTCTGCAAAGTGACTTCCTCCCATAGGAGCAGCTTTGCCTTTCCCTTTACCTCCCATTCTCAAATCTCCTCCTGCAGATTCTACAAATTGTATATAGGGCAGTCTGTTATCTCTTGCAATCTCCATGGCTCTTGTCCATTTTTTTCCAGAGTACGCATGCATGGCACCAGCTAAAACTGTTGGATCATTTGCAAAAATCACGACTTCTATACCAGCTACAATTCCTATACCTGCAACAGCCCCCCCTCCCACTGGATAAGCAGAATCATAAGCAGCTAGAGGGCTTATTTCTAAAAAGGGTGTGTCAGGATCAATAAAATTTGCAATTCTCTCTCTTACAGCCATTTTACCTCTTGCAGAAAGCCTTTCATGGTGATGCATTCCTCCACCAAGCTCTACATAATCAAGGAGTTCATCTATCTTTTCTAGCCTCTCCATCATTGCGGATTTGTTTTCTTCAAAAGTTTTAGAGGAAGTATCTAACTTGCTGATAATCTGTGGTGCTAAGAGAGGGTTATTCATAATTAAAAATTTTATGGATTAAGAATTATCTACTGTGGGAATTACAATTTTCTATTAATATCATCACTTGATAAAGTATTTAATGGTAGTTTTACAGACCTTTGGGGAGAAATCAAAATGGAAAGCATCACAACAGATGTTAAGTTAGAAGCAGATGAACTCAATTCTCTATTAAAAAGCTTAGAAAAAAAAGACTGGAAAAGCAATACTACCTTTAAAGATTGGACCCCTGAGGAAGTAGTAGCCCATTTATATTACTTTGATTTAATGGCCATATATTCTTATCAAAACAAGGAAAAATTTAAAGATGAAGCAAAATTTTTGGCAACTACAGGAGGTCTTTCTACATCCCTTGAAAGGGCAGTGGCGGTAAAGAATAGACTAGAGGTACAAGATTCAGAGGATTTAAGATCTAGATGGTACGATTCATGTGTAGAGATGTGTTCAATTTTCAGCACAGCTGATCCAAAAGACAGGATGATGTGGTTTGGACCTGATATGGGAGCGAGAATGTTTATCACAGCAAGATTTATGGAAATGTGGTCTCATTCACAAGAGATCTATGACCTCATGGCCGTGCGGGTGCTTACGGACAGCATACAGAACTGCTATGCCGCATTAGGCATCGTTCATAGCAAATGGACTCCGCTTCCGGAACGTTTCCATGACTATATCGCGACACCCAAATCGAACATGTACCGTTCTTTGCACACTACAGTGTTTGGGCCGGCCGGCCGGTTGTATGAGATCCAGATCCGAACTGAGGAAATGCACCGTACTGCGGAGTATGGAATCGCAGCGCACTGGCGATATAAGGAAGATGAAGCGGACAAGAAAAGCGTTAGTGAGGTGGATGAAGCACTGACGTGGTTCCGGCAGGTCCTTGAGTGGCAGCAGGACACGGCGGAGCCGGAGGAGTTCATGGAATTTCTTCACATGGATCTCTTTCGGGGAGAAATCTTTGTGTTCACGCCAGAAGGCGAAGTCAGAGCTCTTCCTAGGGGCGCGACACCGATCGATTTCGCATATACGGTGCATACCGAAGTAGGCCACCAGTGCTCCGGCGCAAGGATCAATGGACGAATAGCCCCTCTTTCCCGTGAACTCCGAAACGGTGACACCGTGGAGATCATCACGAATTCGAAGCAGCGCCCGAATCGGGACTGGCTCGCCTTCGTTAAGACGTCTCGAGCCCGAACCCGTAT
>CAJWPI010000024.1 GCA_913045055.1 uncultured Gammaproteobacteria bacterium
AGATCCCGACAGCTCTACCAATATCAAACTCCGAGTGTCCTGTAATCTCTGCAATTTCAACGCCTTTTTTCTTGTTATTTAAAAAGTTGTAGATTTGAATAATATCATTTAGACTGATTTCTGTGCGTTTAGAAACGAACATAAAAAGCTACAATATTAAGAAAAAATTTTAATGGTAGAAAAAATAATTAGAACAGAGCTTTGGTATAACCCAGGTGGTTATGAGTTCCTAGATTTTCTTAACAATGGAAAACAAAGACTCCGAGATTGTTGGAGTGGAAGACAGAGACCAACAGGAATACTTCAAGCACTTAATGATCAAACAACAGATGATGAAGTGCTGGTTCCTAAAAAAACTGATGACGAAAGAAAAAAACTCATGCCAGAAAACACTTGGGTTGATTTCTATAATCTGGCACAAGAAACCAAAGTATGTACTGAGAACTATGATTTAAACCATGTTAAGCAGAGCATTATTAGATTTGCTAATAAGCATGGAGATTTTGAAATACTTTTTTTAAAAGAATGGATTGAATCCCTAAGGTTTATGAACGATCTTTACCATGCTAGAAAAGAGGGAGATACAGAGGAATTACACAACCTTATTTATTCTGGGGAAGGTTTAGCGTCAATGCTGACCACCATGAATCTCTATATAGGACATAAGGATAAAGAATCTAGAGCATTCATTAAACCAACAGATGGATTTCAAGCATTGATATTGGACTTTTTGTTCAGTAAGGGAATGCTACAAAAATGGCTTAGGTGTGAACAATGTGGTTCAGATTTTAAGGCTAAAAGACGAAGAAAGTATTGTAAGCCTAAATGCAAACGCAGGGCGCAATACGAAAGAGACCAACTCAAAGGAGGTAAAGCATGAAGAGAGCAGGGCATAGCACAATAGAGATTACTGTTAATACCTATGGACATTTAATGCCTAGTTTAAGCGCAGGAATGATAGAATTTGCGACCACTAAGCTGAATGACTCTTGGAACGCTTAAATTTTGTTGCCAAAGTGTTGCCATTGTAGAATTTGAGAAAAGTAAAAAAGGCAGAAAGCCTTATAAACATTGAGGAGGGTTGGCAGAGTCTGGTTGAATGCACTGGTCTTGAAAACCAGCAAGGTGTTAAAACCTTCGGGGGTTCGAATCCCTCACCCTCCGCCAGTTTTCATTAATAATTCTAATTCTTTCCAAACTAGCTGAGGGTGTATGCTTTCCATCTTTGAATCTGAGGAAATAATATGCTTTTGGTTTTTTCCTTTAGTTCCAATTAACCCTGTCTTAGTTACTGAATACATTGTTACAGAAGGTTTATTTAATAGCGCTGCAAGGTGAGCTAGGCCTGTATCAGAACATATACATCCTTCAGCTTGATTAATTATAAAAGCTGTTTCATTCAAAGAAAGTGTTTTTAAAGCAATACATTGATCACTTACAGAAGCAATCTCTCTAGCCCTTTCATATTCCTCTATGGAACCTGATGGCAGTAGGCCTACAAACCCTTCTTGATTAATATATTTAATCAATTTTTGCCAGTAAGATATCGGCCACATCTTAGAAGGCCAACTTGCATTATGTACTAGGAACAAATAATTTTTAGGTAGTTGAAGTTTAGGTTTTTTAAAATTATTTGTTGTAATTCCATAATCCAGTTTTTCTTCTTTTATTTTATAATCTAGGCTCATAGCCAATAAATTTCTTTGTCTATTTATTGCGTGATCATCTTTAGCAATCGAATGTTTAAATTGATAAGCAAAATGGGCGAGATATTCTCTTACACTTTCTTTATCCATGCCATTAACTGGTTCTTTAATTAGATACGAGACAGCAGCACTTTTAAGGTTATTCTGCATATCAATTACCGCATCATAATTTTTGTTATTTAGGATTTTTTTGATGTTATTTATTTCATTTAGTAATTTAAAAGAAAATATATTTCTTTTCCAAATTCTGTGGTTAGTTTTAATTACTGAATTAACTTTTGGATGCCATAAGGGAATTTCAGAAAAACTTTCATCTACCACCCAATCAAATTCTATATTTGGGATTTGTTTTGAAGCATCAGTTAAGGCAGGAAGTGCGTGCATGAGATCACCCATTGAGGTTAATTTAATAATTAATATTTTCATAGCCCTAGTTTCGATGAGAATTTCTTTATCAAAAAACTAATTTTATGCCTAGCTCGGTGACTTAAAAGAGAATCTTGATGTAAATAATTAAGCTGTATCGATTTTCTTTTACCAATGTACGGCAGATATCCATGCCAACAATTTGGTTCAACTTTGAAGGCTATTAAAGAGCCCATAGTAGCTGGAGTTTCATATAAAAAGTTTTCAATGTTACTTGAGTCTTTTAACATTCTTAATAGACCTGTTCTCTTTTCCCAACCTTCATTAAGATAAATTAAGACAGTAACTAGTTTAGTTTTAGAATCACTGTGAATCTTTCCGTCCCGTTTTCTAGAGATTCCTCTTACTGTTGTAACCACAGAACTATTTGATAAATTAAGATTAAACTTACTTTCCAGTAATTGCTTTAATTCTTTGCTTTCAAGTTCCTCAATTAGCTTTTTAAAACTTGGACCAGCCGTTAAAGATTCACTAGGAAAACTACCCCCTTTTAAAATTTCAGGAAAGTCTTTTGTTAAATCTTTAGTAATTTTGTTGTTTAAAAAAACATTAGAAACACTAAAAAAAGGAAAAGCTTCTTTATTAACTTTTGCTTCTTTTATCTGTTTTAGATCTAAAATTTTGTTCATGCCTAGGAATATAGATAGATATGTTCTTACTTAACCACTCACATTTCAACTTATAAGCTAAACTATGTACTTATAATTTTGGAGGTTTTATGAAATTTTTTTTAATTACTCTTTTATTCTTTGCTTACTCTACAGTTAATGCAGCCAAAATAAGTACTTTATATGAGAAGACCACTCCAATTGGAAATGGTATGAGCATGACTGTACAACTAAAAGAATCGGATGGACCTATAGTCATACCTACTCACACTCACCCCTCACCAGCAACTGCTTATTTAATTAGCGGTGATGTTATTGTAGATTTTGATGGGGATATCAGAGAATTTAATGAAGACGATGTGTGGATTGAACCGGCTTTACTTCCCCATAGTGGATCATCAAGTAAAGCTATAAAGTATTTTGTTGTTTATCATCATCCAAGCGATCAACCTTATAGGAATTAATTTTTTAGGTTATCTTTTTCTAAAATTCGCCTAAAAAAAGGTACCATTGTTGTGCTATCTTGACCACCTTGTAAAAGATATTTCTTGTTTAAGATAAAGGTAGGGACCCCTGAAATATTCATATCCCTTATTTTATTTTTTTCTAGTCTAATTTCCTCAACACCTTTATCACTATTTAGAAAACTACTGATTTCTTTTTTTGGAATTCCAAGAGCACTACTTACTTCAATTAAGTTCTCTTTTAATCCGATGTTTATTCCATTAGTAAAGTAGGCTTCAAAAAGCTTCTCAGATATTTCATTTTGAAGATTTTTCTTTTTTACATACCAAATTAATCTATGCGCATGGAAGGTATTTGGCACTATCTCTATTTTATGAAAGTTAAAATTAAAGCCTAATTCTTTACCTAAGATTTGAATAGATGTATTTAAGTCATTAGGGTATTTTTTTCTAGGTATACCTTCAGAAGGAATCTGAGGTCTTAATTCATAAGGTTTCCAGCCAATATCAAATTTAATTTCTTTAGAGAGTGCTATTTTGGACTTTTGTAGATTTTTCAGACCTATAACACACCAAGGACAAACTACATCAGAGACTATATCAACTCTAAGTGTATTTTTTTTCATATTGTTTTATAACTTAGGTACTATAGTGAATCTTTAAGAGAATTAAAATTGAAATAGTGAAATCTATCTGCGTATTTTCGGGCTCAAGCCTAGGAAAAAGAAAAAATTACTCTAAGATTGCTGTAGATTTAGGAAAGGCTATAGCTGAAGAAAACTACCTTATGGTTTATGGAGGCGGTAGTTTAGGTCTAATGGGTAAAACAGCTGATTCAGTTTTATCTAATGGTGGAGAGGTAATTGGTGTTATAACAGAACAATTAAATTCTATTGAGGCAGGTCATAAGCATCTTACAAAGTTAATAATTGTTTCTACTATGCACGAAAGAAAAGCTAAGATGGCAGAAATTTCTGATGCAATAATAGCCCTACCTGGTGGTGTGGGGACTTGGGAAGAGTTTTATGAGGCACTTGCTTGGAATCAATTAGGAATATATTCTAAACCTATAATTCTTTTAAACGTAGATAATTATTATACTGAACTCTATAAATTTACTAAAAGAGCTGTAGATGAAGGTTTTTTACCACCTTCAACCTTTGAAGACCTAATACTGTGTGATTCTGTTACAGAATCACTATTAAATATAAAGAAATTTAAGCCAAAAGATGGAAAAGACTGGTTTAAGAGACTGGGAAGAGAAGAAGTATACAAAGACTAAATAAAATTAAAATTAATATTAATTATACTTTTTAAGTTACTGATTTTAAATAAAAAATCAGTTTTCATAAAATTAAAATCTTTTATAAAGGTTGCAAAAAATTTTTAAGTTGGCAAAATGACGCTAAGCTATTTTTTGGAAAAAACTGGACCTCGAGACCCAGATTTGGAAGAAGATGGATAGAAGGAGAAGGGTGAAAGGAACAACGAAAGTTGGCCACCTGCGGTAGAAAGGGTACTAACCGTACAGTGTAAACCCACACTGACCCCTTCGACTTCGCACTTCTAAAATTTAAACTTCTTAATTAAGTTGTGTTTTGCTTTTCCTTTATTGGATATGCTTTCATAGACATCAAGAGAATTAAAGCTTGCTTTAAAAGGGTCTTCAAAGCTCTTTAGTTCTCTAAGTGGCCTGTTTTTATCTTTAAATCTTGCCAAAGTTATATGGGGCCTAAAACCTTTCAATTCTGTATCAAAACCAATTTGTGCTACCAGTGTTTGTACTTGTTGTTGTAATTTTTGTAATTGAGACGAAAGATTCACATTCGCAACTATAACTTGGCCATTTTCATTAGGGAAATAGCTTATTCCTGTAATTTCTAAATTTAAAACACCGCCCATTATTTCTATCTCTTCAAATTTAGTATACATCTCCTCAATTTGCTCAGGTTCCATGTAACCATTAAAGTTTATAGTGATATGATGATGTTTGTCATCACTCCACGCTATTTCAGCACCTTTTATTAATTCCTTTTTTAAACTATGTTTTAAATTAATAATTTCTTTATTGAAATTTCCGTCAGGTGTTAGAGCTATAAATATTCTTGACATTATTTTTTCGCCGTGATGATAATCAATACTTTCATTGTTTCAAGTTTTTTTTAACTTGTTAATATAAAATAGTTCTCAAGGAGGGGCAGTTTGTCAATTAAAAAAAGGGTATTAACCGGTATTACCACTAGTGGAACACCTCACTTAGGAAACTTAGCTGGTGCTGTATT
This sequence comes from uncultured Gammaproteobacteria bacterium, assembly GCA_913045055.1. GTDB lineage: Bacteria > Pseudomonadota > Gammaproteobacteria > Magnimaribacterales > Magnimaribacteraceae > CAJWPI01. The sequence continues at coordinate 5,487 of CAJWPI010000024.1, forward strand.
ACCAGCAATACAAGCCAGTAAAGATAATTCTACTAGTTCTTTCCTTTTTTTAGCTGACTATCATTCTCTTATTAAAAATCTAGATCCTAAATTAACTCACTCTTCTAGTTTAGAAATAGCAGCTTGTTGGTTGGCTTGTGGATTAAATCCTAAAAAAGTAACTTTTTACAGGCAGTCAGATATTCAACATATCATGGAGCTTACTTGGATTCTAAGTTGTTTAACCGCTAAAGGACTGCTAAATAGAGCTCATGCTTATAAGGATGCAGTTTCTAAAAATCAGGAGTCCAAGAATAAAGATCTCGATAAAGGAATAACTATGGGACTTTTTAATTACCCTATTCTAATGGCAGCTGATATTCTTATGTTCAATGCTGATATTGTCCCTGTAGGCCAGGATCAACAACAACATCTAGAGATGACAAGAGAAATAGCTAGAAGATTTAATCATCATTATCAAGATCTCTTCACTATTCCTAATGCTCAAATTAATAAAGTATCCGGAGTGATTCCAGGTCTCGATGGCAATAAAATGAGCAAAAGTTATAACAATGTAATTCCAGTTTTTGAATCTAAAGATAAATTAAGAAAAAGTATTATGAAAATACAGACCAATTCTTTAAAACCAGGGGATCCTAAAAAGACAGAGGGCTGTACAATTTTTAAGATTTTCCAGTCTTTTGCAGATGAACAAGAGCAGGAAAACCTTAAAATTGATTACTCAAAAGGAATAGCATGGGGTGAAGCAAAAGAGAGGTTGTTTGAATTACTTTTAGATAGATTAGACCCTTATAGACAAGAATATAAAAGAATAATTAAGGATAAAGGGGAAATAGAAAATATTCTTCAGGAAGGAGCATCTAAGGCTCATGAAATAAGTTCACCTCTAATGTTAAAAATTAGAGAGGCAGTAGGAATAAAAAGTTTCTAAAAATTTTCTCCAAAAACGTTTAACTAATATGAATAAAATCGGTCAGGAACTTCCTGTAACCATATGGTATTTAGCAGCAGGTCTTTTTTGTGTTGGAGCAGGTCAATCAATAGTATTTATTACGATTCCTCCTTTAGCACGAGATATGGGCCTTACTGAGATACAGATAGGTTCTATATTTGCAACATCTGCCTTAGCCTGGATCATTCTTAGTCCCTACTGGGGTAAGCTAAGTGACAAGATAGGAAGAAAGAAGGTAATTATTATAGGCCTAGTAGGTTTTGCTATATCCTTAATTCTTTTTAGTAGCACGATCTCGTTAGGACAAAAGTCTGTAATCACTGGAGGAGCTTTATTCTTCTTATTGATTCTAGCAAGAGCTATTAACGGTATTTTAGGAAGTGCAACTCGGCCTGCTTCTGGAGCTTGGATAGCAGATATAACTAGAGCAAGAGATAGAAGCAGGGCCTTTGCTCGTCTAGATTCTGGGTTTTCTTTTGGAAGAATTATCGGTCCTGCTATTGCAGGGTTTCTTATTCTTATTTCTTACACTACGCCATTTTTGTTATTTGGGATGATGGCATTAATAGTAGCAATATCTATTTTTTATCAACCTACTACAGTAAAACCTTCTTCAAACAAGGTCTCAATAAAAAAACTTTCTCTTATAGACCCTTCAGTATGGCCTTTTTTATTGGTCTCTGGTTTCTTTGGGATTTGTAATGCTTCTTTAGTACAGACAGCTTCATTCTTTTTTGAAGATATTATCATTCCACCGTCAGGTATTTCTTTACTAGGTTATACATTCAACCAACCAATAACCTTTGCCAGTCTAGGCTTTATGTTAACTGCTTTAGGAATTATTACGGGTCAACTTTTAATCGCAGATAGATTAAAAGTCTTCCCTGGAAATCTTATTCGTTTTGGCACCCTTTTAATTACAGTCTCCTTTTTAGCAATTTCTTTCAGTAATTCTCTTTTATCCATTTATATTCCTTTGTTCATATATGGAATAGGTGCTGGTATGTTAGGTCCAGGAATTTCAGCTTCCCTATCTCTTTCAGTAGGAAAGGTACACCAAGGAGCAGCAAGTGGTTTTTTAGGCATGGTTATTCCAATAGGGCATATTATTTCACCCTTGGTCATTATGCCTTTATACATTCAAGCTCCTAAAGCTCCGTTTTTACTAGGTTTTATAATTATGTGTCTTGCCATTATTTTCATACAATTTAATCCTAGACATACTTGGATAAGAAATAAGGGTTATATAAATGCAACTGAAACTGCTTCAAATGATACTCTTTAGAGTAGTTAATAAATGATATGATTTATATCAATAAGATGAGGAAAAGGATATGAATGATTTATTTTCAGTTAAGAACAAGGTGGCGCTTATTACTGGAGGTACAAGAGGGATCGGGTTAATGATAGCTAGAGGATATGTAAGATCTGGAGCTAAGGTCTATATTTGTTCCAGAAATTCTGAAGTTGGGAAAGAAGAAGCAGAGAAGTTATCTAAAGAAGGAGAGTGCTTTTACATCCCATCAGATTTATCTTCACAAAAAGGAGTGACTGCCTTATCTGAAGAGATAAAATCTAAAGAATCACAAATCCATCTATTGATCAATAATGCTGGAAAAACTTGGGGAGCTCCTCTCGAAGAATATCCAATGGATTCATGGGATTTAGTAATGAGATTAAATGTGAGCTCTCCTTTTCAACTGATTAAAGAGATGCTGCCTTTATTAAAGAAAGCAGGGCTAAGTGAAGACCCTTCTCGGATAATCAATATAGGATCTCCTGCAGGTTCTTTGTCTGGAGGTCTTAATGCTTATGCCTACAATACTAGCAAAGCAGCTTTACATCACTTAACTAGAGTATTAGCTAAAGAATTAGCTAAATATAATATTAATGTTAATACTATTTCTCCAGGTCCTTTTCCAAGTAAAATGACTGATTTTATGGTAGGAGAAGAGACTTTCTTAGATTATGCCGGCAATTCAACGCCATTAGGGAGATCTGGGAAAGAAGAGGATATGATAGCAACTTCTTTATTTCTTAGTGGAAAAGGAAGTGCTTATATAACGGGTGCGCTTATACCCTTAGATGGGGGAGTAACACTTGGAAGATAACAACTAGGAAATTTTATGTTTAAAGAAAATCTATTAAAAGGAAAAAGAATTCTCGTAACTGGAGGTGGCACAGGATTGGGTAAAGAAATGTCTAGATATTTCTTGAAGTATGGAGCAGAGGTAATTATATGCGGTAGAAGGGGAGAAGTGCTTGAAGAAGCAGCTAAAGAGTTAATGGAAGAACAGGGAGGTGTTGTTAAGTTTTTTCCTCTAGATATTCGAGCCCCTCAAGATGTAGACGAAACTATAGAAAAGATTTTTTTTGAAGGACCTTTAGATGGATTAGTTAACAATGCAGCAGGAAACTTTATCTCTAGGACCAAAGATCTATCCCACAGAGGTTTTGATGCTATAGCTAGTATAGTTTTTCATGGAACCTTCTATGTTACTCACTCTGTTGGAAAGCGATGGTTAGAAACGAACCATAAAGGAAGTATTATCTCAATTCTAGCTACATGGGTTTGGACAGGTTCTGCTTTTGTTGTACCTTCTGCAATGTCCAAGAGCGGCATTCATGCCATGACTAAATCTTTAGCTGTTGAATGGGGTAGAACAGGTGTTAGGATAAATGCAATAGCACCAGGTCCCTTTCCAACCGAGGGCGCTTGGGCTAGATTAAGCCCAAATCAAGAAATAGACGGTGAAGGTGAGACTAGTAACTATAACCAGAACCCAATGGGTAGAGTAGGAGAAATGGAAGAATTAGGGAACTTAGCAACCTTTTTAATGTCAGATGGTTGTGATTACCTTAATGGGCAAACTATAGCCCTTGATGGAGCTGAGTACCTTACTGGAGGTACATTTAGGCACCTTTCTGCTCTTTCAGATGATGATTGGGAAAATATAAAAAACTCTATAAAAAAGACTAATGAAAAAGATAAAGCTAAAAGATCAGTATAATATGCAATTAACTTTATTATGAATGAAACCGTTATAACAGAAATGAAGAGGGTGTTAGATCTTCAAAAGCACTCACAGATAAAAGAGGGTCCACCTAGTCTGGAATTACGTCTCGATAGAATTGATCGTTGTATAGCTATGGTTAAAAAATATGAGAAAAAGATAATTAAGTCTTTGCAGGAAGATTTTGGTAATAGAGATCCTATTATGAGTGTGATGACTGAGGTGGAATCTTCAGTTGGATCTTTAAAACACGCAAAAAAGCATATTAAAAGATGGACTAGATCTGATAAAAGAGCCCCTGAAGTACCAGGATTAGGTTCTCTTATAAGTTTACTAGGAGCAAAAGCTTGGATTGAATATCAACCAAAAGGAACAGTGGGAGTTATAAGTCCATGGAATTTTCCTGTTAATCTAATTTTGATGCCTCTAGCTGGTATTTTTGCTGCAGGTAATAGGACTATGATTAAACCATCAGAGATGACTTCTTCTATTTCTTCTCTTTTAGAGGAAATGTTTAAAGAATTTTATGATGAAGCGGAGGCAGCTGTTTTTACTGGTGACCCAGAAATAGGAGCCGCTTTTAGTAGTTTACCTTTTGACCATCTGATTTTTACTGGTGGAACTGAAATTGCTAAACACGTTATGAGAGCAGCTTCTGATAACTTAGTACCACTCACGTTAGAACTAGGAGGGAAATCTCCTGTTATTGTAGGAGAAAGTGCTGATGTATCAAAAGTAGCAAGAAGAGTTATGGTTGGTAAAACAATGAACGCTGGCCAAATATGTTTAGCACCAGATTATGCTCTTATACCTAAAAATAAGATAGATTCTTTTGTAGAAGAAAGTAAGAAGGTTATTAGCTCAATGTTTCCAAGTATTAAAGACAATGAAGACTACACCTCCATCATTAATCAAAAACATTACGAGAGAATTCAGTCATATATAGATGATGCGGAATCAAAAGGTGCTGAGGTAATAGAGATTAATCCTTCGGAAGAAGATTTTGGTCAACAAGAACATCATAAGATTCCCCCTACTTTAATTCTTAATCCCACAGAGGATATGAAAATTATGCAGGAAGAAATATTTGGTCCGGTACTTCCCATTAAATCTTCAGACGAATTACAAGAGTCCATAGACTATGTTAATAGTAAAGAAAGACCATTGGGTCTATATTATTTTGGTGAGGATAAAAAAGAACAAGACCATGTTTTAAAAACTACTGTTTCAGGGGGAGTTACCTTAAATGATGTAATTTGGCACGTAGGTCAAGAGAACCTTCCTTTTGGAGGAATTGGTCCCAGTGGTATGGGGTCTTATCACGGAGAGGAAGGATTTAAAGAATTTAGCCATGCTAAGTCTATATACAAGCAGCCTAATTTAGATTTGATGAAGTTAGCTGGCTTTGTTCCACCTTATAAAAAGAAAGCTGAAAAAACTTCTTCTACTTCGTAAATCACAACTTAAAAGACAAAACAATTTTGTCTCTTTACTACTCATATGATTCATCTTCCTCTATATATAGCATCAAAGTATTTTAGGAGTAAGAGGAGGGGATACCTATCTTTTGTATCAAGTGTAGCGTTTATTGGAATTGCCCTGGGTGTTGCTTTACTTATTCTTGTTTCATCAGTGATGAACGGGTTCGAAAAAGAATTGAGAGACAGGGTTTTGCAATCTATTCCTCATGCATCCATTACAGGAAATATTTCATTAGAAGAAATACCTAGATTAAGAGATGAACTGATGGATAACCCTAAAGTATTAGGTTCATCACCCTTTATAGAGACTCAAGGGCTAATTAGCTCACATTCTTCTTTAAAGGGTGTTTATCTTTATGGAATTTATCCTAAGTATGAAGAAGAAGTTTCTATTATTAAACAAAGAGTAATAGCTGGTAGCCTAGATAATTTAAATAATAAAGGTTTCGGCCTTTTAATTGGAGATATTCTAGCTGCACAGCTAGATGTTGGCGTAAATGATTTTGTTAATTTAATAGTACCAGATACTTCGTCTGGTTTAGTCGGTACTTTTCCAAGAACTAAAAGATTTAAAGTAGAAGGTATTTTTAATATAGGTTCTACAGAAATTGATCAGTCACATGTTTATCTTCATATTAATAATGCAGCTAAGCTTTTAAGAATGAAGAATAGTGTTCATGGAGTAAGGGTAAAATATAGCGACCTTTTTGAATCTAAGAAAGAAATTTCTATGGATATAAAAAGAATTAACCTCAAAATGAAAAGTTCATATTCTTATAGAGATTGGACCTACTCTTATGGAACATTATTTAAAGCTATTAAAATGGAAAAGTTCTTAGTTTCCCTTTTGCTCTCTTCTATAATCTTAGTTGCAATTTTTAATGTTGTTGCAATGCTTCTCATGACTATCAATGAGAAGCAATCACAGATTGCAATCATGATGACAGTAGGAGGAACAAAAAATCTCGTTCAAACGATTTTTCTATTTTACGGAGCTTTCATAGGTTTAGCAGGGACTTTAATCGGTTTAGTACTTGGTCTTTGTCTAAGTATTTTTTTAAGCCCTATAGTAGAATTTCTTGAATATGCAATGAATACAAGTTTCCTAGAAGTCTATTTCATTGACTACTTCCCTATAGATATTAGATTGAATTGGATCTTAAGTATTTGCATTATTTCTATTACTTTTACTCTACTTGCAAGTTATTTCCCTGCAAAAATAGCATCAACCATAGAGCCTTCTGAGGTACTTAGACATGAATAATTTTCTAATAGAATGTCTAGATGTTTCTAAAGAGTATTACCAGGGTAATAAGACCATTAAAGTTTTAGAAAATATCAAGTTTAATCTACAAAGGGGATCTTCCATTGGAATTTTAGGTCCATCAGGGTCAGGGAAAACAACTTTGCTTCATATCTTAGCTGGTATAGATGTACCAACTTCAGGAGAAGTCTTATTTAAGGGACAACAATTTAGTAATTGTGATACAAATGCTAAAGCTTATCTAAGAAATCAAAATATAGGTTTTGTTTATCAATTTCACCATTTATTACCAGAATTTAATGCTCTAGAGAATGTTGCTTTACCAATTTTAATTTCAGGCCAAGATAAAAAGAAAGCATATAGTAAAGCAACTGACCTTCTTGCTAGGGTTGATCTTGAAGAGAGGTTTTTTCACAGGCCAAGTCAACTGTCAGGAGGAGAGCGTCAAAGAGTAGCAATAGCTAGATGTCTTGCTAACTCACCGTCTTGCTTGATAATGGATGAACCCACGGGTGATTTAGATGCTGAAAATGCAGAATCAATTACAAATTTAATTTTTGATATATCTAAAGAACAAAAAACGACCCTAATTATTGCTACTCATGATACAAAATTAGCTGAAAATCTTGAAAGCAATTTAAACCTGGGATTTACTTGATGGAAAATTTAGATAAACCAAAAAATGTTGGCTCAAGCTTAATTGTTTATAGGAGGCTTTTATCTTACTTACTTCCCTTTATTCTACCTTTCTTTGTAAGTATTCTAAGTTTTGCTGTATATGCTGGATCTCAGGTAGCTGCAACAGAATGGCTCAAAAGATTAATAGATTTTGTAAATAATCCCACTGAAGATTATCGATTAATTCTTCCTTTATCTTTAGTGTTAATAGCTCTTCTTAGGGGTATAAGTTTTTTTATAGGCAACTATTTGTTGTCCTTTATTTCTAATAAAATTGTACATAGATTAAGAAGTGAGCTATTTGAGAAATTAACAGTTCTTCCAAGTTCTTTCTTTGATAATCAATCCTCGGGTCATCTGGTTTCAAGAATCACTTTTAATGTAATGCAAGTCACCGGAGCAGTAACTAATGCTGTTAAGGTCATGATTAGAGAAGGTCTCTTGGTACTAGGTTTGGTTAGTTATCTATTGTACTTGAACTGGCAACTAGCTTTAGTTCTTTTTATAGCAGGACCCTTTATTGGTGCAATAGTTGCAGTAGCTGCAAGGAGACTCAGAAAGTTAAGCAGTAAGATTCAAACCGCTATGGGTGATGTTACTCATGTGGCATCAGAAGCTATTAATGCTTATAGAGAAGTAAGGTCTTTTGGAGGGGAAGAATATGAAAATAAGAGGTTTCTTAAAGCAAGTGAAAATAATAGACGTCAGAATTTAAAATTAGAAGCTACAAATGCTGTCGCATCACCTTTAGTGCAAATCTTTTTATCTAGCGCTTTAGCTTTAATAACTTGGTTAGCTCTAGACCCTCAAGTTATTGCAAATATGTCTTCTGGAGCATTTATAGCCTTCTTTAGTGGAGCAGCTATGTTAGCTAAACCTGTAAGACAACTTTCTGAAATAAATAGCCAGATTCAGAAAGGTTTAGCGGCTGCTGTAGATATTTTTAGTCAACTTGATGAAGATCCAGAAAAGAATGAAGGTGTTTATAAAGCTGAAAAGATAGACGGAAAAATAGAGTTTAAAAATGTTTCTTTTTCCTATAATGAAGACATTTATTCAGATGATGTTTTAAAAGATATTAATCTCATAATTGAACCTGGACAAACTGTTGCAATAGTAGGAAGGTCGGGTGCAGGAAAGACCTCTCTACTTAGTTTGATCCCAAGGTTTTATGATAATTTTCAAGGAGAGATTTCTATAGATGGTGTAAACATTAAAGAATATGAGATCAAAAATTTACGTTCTCATATTTCTCTTGTGAGTCAGAATGTTACTCTTTTTAATGACAGCCTCTCTAAGAATATCAATTATGGATCTCTAAAAAAAGATTTTGACGAGATAATTTTGGCGTCTGAGAAAGCACATGCAGATTCCTTTATAAGATCTATGCCAGATGGCTACGAAACTTTAGTTGGTGATGATGGAGTACTCTTATCAGGAGGGCAGAGACAAAGGATAGCTATTGCAAGGGCAATTTTAAAAGATTCCCCTATATTAATATTAGATGAAGCTACGTCAGCTTTAGATTCAGAATCTGAACAACACATCCAAGAGGCTATGAATGAATTAACAAAAGATAGGACAACTTTGATAATAGCCCATAGACTTTCTACTATAGAAAAATCTGACAGGATAATAGTTCTTGATGAAGGTTGTATTCTAGAACAAGGTACTCATAAAGAACTATTAGCAAAAGGAGGTCATTATTCTTCACTTCATAAAAATCAATTTAAAGACTCATCAAATGAATCTGAAGAGCCCAAACAAGAAATTAGCCTTGATAGTTCAGAAATCATAAACGAAGTTAAGGATGAAGTTGAACAAGTAGGGTTTCTAGAAAGCTCTTGGTATAAAAAAAGAGCATGGTTGTGGATATTGAAGCCTATTTCTTTTTTGTTTGGTCTTTTAGTTACTAAAAGAAGAAAAAACTTTTTAAATAAATCTTATAAATCTTGGAAACCAGATTTACCATTAATAGTAGTAGGCAATATCCTTGTAGGAGGAACAGGCAAAACACCATTAGTTATTTCACTAGCAAATTCCTTAAAGAAAATAGGTTATAAGCCAGGGATAGTTAGCAGAGGATATGGGGGTAGAGCAAAGAAATACCCTCTAGTAATTACAGATGACACATCTGTTGTTCATTCTGGTGATGAACCCCTCATTATTTTTAAAAATACATCTTGTCCAGTTTATATTTCACCAAACAGAGTGGATGCAGCTAGAAAATTAGAAGATGAAACAGATTGTAATGTAATTATTAGCGATGATGGTATGCAACACTATTCTTTAGGAAGAGATATAGAAATTGCAGTTTTTGATGGGGATAGAGGTATAGGAAATAACTTCCTATTACCAGCAGGCCCCCTAAGGGAACCAATAAATAGACTAGAATCAGTAGACTTTATAGTTAGTTCGAACAGCTCCTTTTCAGCAGATAACTATAAGGAAGATTTTATTTTTACTCTTAAACCAGTTAAATGGGTAAGACTTCATGACGAGGCTTCATATGGAATTAGTGATTGGCCTTTAAGAAAATATGTTAATGCAGTAGCTGGTATTGGCAATCCATCCAAATTTTTTAATTTACTAACAAGTTTAGATTTCGAATTTTCTAAGAACAGTTTCCCCGATCATTACCAATTTCATACTGATGACTTTCTCTTTTCTAACAATCTTCCGATTGTTATGACTGAAAAAGATGCTGTGAGATGCTCTAATATAAAGCTTAAAAATCTTTGGTATCTAAAGGTAGAAGTAAATATACCAGAGTCTTTTATTGAAGAAGTAACTGATAGAATAAAAAATACTAATAGATGAAAACTTTAATTGATCCAAAATTACTAGAAATATTAGTCTGCCCTGTATCTAAAAAAGAACTTATCTTAAAAGGGACAGAATTGATATGTAAAGAAAGTAAATTAGCCTACCCTATAGATAATGGCATCCCGATACTACTTTCTACAAAGGCAAGAAAATTAAAAGAGGAAGAATTGTGAATCTATGTCTTTTCTTGTTGTAATACCAGTAAGGCTTAATTCATCTAGGCTACCCAAAAAACCCCTTTTAGATATAGGAGGAAAGTCTTTAGTTAGAAGGGTATATGAAAAGGCATCTCTATCTAAAGCAGATGAAGTTATAGTGGCGACAGATCACGAAAGTATAGTCAGGGAATGTAAAAGTTTTGGTGCAAGAACTCTATTAACTCAGAATTATCATAAAACAGGTACTGATCGTATTGCTGAAGCTGTATCTATACTAAAATTAAAAGAAGATAGGGTGATTGTGAATGTTCAGGGAGATGAGCCTTTTTTAGATCCTAGTGATATAAATTCATTAGGAAAATTAGTATACGATAAGGAAGAAGTAGATCTAGCAACTCTATATTCAAAACTTGAAAACCATGACGAAAATAATCCAAATGTAGTTAAAATTTGGTTAGATAATAAACAAGTAATAAGCTTTTCTAGAAAGAATGATTTTATAACTACTAAAGATGTTATAAAAGGGAAGCACCTAGGCTTATATGCTTTTAGAGTATCATTTCTCAAAGAGTTCATTGCCATGGACCGAACGCCAAATGAAATCAAAGAAGAATTAGAGCAACTAAGAGCACTAGATAATAGAAAAAAGATTATAGCCTTAAAAAGTAAAAGAGATTCATACTTGGGTATAGATACATCTCTTGACCTTGATTTAGCAAGATCAAGAATAATGCATGATAAAGATTAAAGAAAAATTTCCTTTAAAGAGCTATAACTCCTTATTAATCAATAAGAAAGCTAGATATTTTTGTGAAATTGATTCTTTAGAAGACTGTAAAGAAGTACTAGAATTTATAAAATTAAAAGGATTGAAGACTCTTATTTTAGGAGAGGGAACAAACATTGTTCTCACTAAAGATTTTAGTGGATTAGTCATTAAAAATAATATTAAAGGGATAAGTAATGATGGGAATAAAGTATTTTTAGGAGCTGGAGAGAATTGGCATCAGAGTGTTTTATGGACTTTAAACAATGATCTCTTTGGTTTGGAAAATCTAGCATTAATTCCTGGAACAGTGGGCGCTGCTCCTGTTCAGAATATAGGAGCTTATGGCGTTGAATTATCTTCAGTAATGGAATCAATCGAGGCAATTAATATAAATAATGGAGACATAGTCAGCTTAACAAATGAAGAATGTAAATTTGGATATAGAGAAAGTATTTTTAAAAGAAAAAATAATTCTTATCTAATAACATCCATTACGCTCAATCTTCATAATGAACAGAAAGTATCTACAGATTATCAATCTTTGATAGCTTATTTATTAAAAGATGATATTGATCCTGAAAAGGCTACTCCATTTCAGGTATGTAGAGCAGTTGTTTCTATAAGGAACACTATTCTCCCTGATCCACAAGATAAACCTAATGTAGGAAGCTTTTTTAAGAATTTAATTGTTACTGAAGATATTTTTAGCAATTTACAGAAAAAGTTAAAAAAGATTCCTTTTTTTAAATTACCTCATGGAAAATATAAAATACCAACAGCTTATCTAATAGAAGAAGCAGGGTGGAAGGGCTATGAAGAAAATACTGTATCAATTTCTAAAGATCATGCTTTAGTACTTATTTCCTCTAAGAATAGCAACATAGAAGATATATTAAGCCTTTCTTCAAAAATATCAGAAGACATTAAAAATAAATATGATATTACTTTAGAGATAGAACCAACTGTTTACTAAATCATGGAATTTTTAACTGTTGCTTCTTTGCATTTGTTTGCAGTTGCAAGTCCTGGACCTGACTTTGCTTTAGTTATAAGACAATGCTTTAGATATGGAAAAAGAAGTGCTATATGGACAAGTTTAGGTATTTCAGTAGGCATATTATTTCATGTATCTCTTTCTTTAATTGGCTTAGGTTTACTAATAACTTATCAACCCAGTATCTTTAATGGTTTAAAAATATTAGCTTCCTTGTATATCCTTTATTTAGGGGTAGTATCAATTTTTAATAAATCTATATTAGATTTAGATAAGAAGAAAAAATCTTCAACTACACTCTATTTTAGGAGCTTTCTTTCTGGTTTGATAACAAATACATTAAATCCTAAAGCTTTTCTCTTTTTTATAACCGTTTTTACTTTAGTTATTAGCCCTTCAACTTCTCAGATACTTCAAGGCATCTATGGTTTATATATGTCACTAGCTACTTTTTTATGGTTTGCAATGATTTCAATTATTTTTACTAATAAATCTATGACTTATAAGTATGTAGACTTTTTGCCTTGGATAGAAAGAATTATGGGTTTTATATTAGTTATAATTAGTATACAAATCCTATTTTATTGATTATGTCTGATTTAAACCCATCATCACTTATACAACAGATTGAATCTTTTAAGGGAAAATCACTTCCCCCTGTTCATTTATGGAATCCACCTCTTTGTAAAAATATCAAAATGAAAATAGATAGAGAAGGGAGGTGGCATTTTATGGACTCTATTATAGGAAGAAAGAGAATGGTTAATCTTTTTAGTAAGGTTTTACGTTTAGACGATGACGGTTCTTACTATTTAGTAACACCAGTAGAAAAAATTAAATTAGAAGTAGAAATCAGGCCTTTTTTAATTGTTGATTTTTCAATAGCAGGAAGAAATAAAAAACAAGTAATTAGTTTTTCTACAAATACTGGAGATCAATTTATATTAGATAATAAGCATCCATTAAGAGTAGAACAAAGTGATTCAACTAAAGAGTGCTTAACCTATGTTTTAGTTAGATCTAATTTAGAAGGCTTTTTATCGAGGAATGTATATTACAACCTAGTTAATATATCTAAAGAACAAATTATTAATGATAAAAGTTATATTGGTCTTTGGAGTAGGGGTCAGTTTTTTAAATTAGGTGAGGCATAAAAAAACAGAGCTTACGCTCTGTTTAGTTCGAGTTCGAAAGTGTCTACGTTGAGTCTTTTTTTCGCAGCTCCTTAATCAATTTTCTCTTTTGATCTTGGTGGTCTAATAGATCTTTTTTGGTACCTTTTTCTATTAGTGCTTTCTACTTTCGTCCTCTAACCCTTTTTTCTCTCCTTTCTTCGTCTCGAGTTGTTTCCAGGTCGGTCTAAAGGGTCTGTTAATAATACTCTTTGTATTATAAAAATCAACCCTTTTTTTTACTTTTTTTTATAACATGTAAACTATTGATAATATTACATATTTGGATAATTAGGACCTCCAGTTCCTTCTGGACTTATCCATTTAATATTTTGTAAAGGATCTTTAATATCACAAGTCTTACAATGGACGCAATTTTGTGCATTTATTTGAAATTTTTTAGTGCCATTTTCTTCTATTACTTCATAAACTCCTGCAGGACAATATCTTTGTGCAGGTTCGTCATAAAGAGGTAAATTCTTTTCAATTGGTATAGACGGATCTTCTAATACTAAATGACAGGGTTGGTCTTCTTCATGATTAGTGTTAGAAAGAAAAACAGAAGACATCTTGTCAAAAGAGATTATCCCATCAGGTTTAGGATAATTAATTTTTTTCATTTTATCTGCAGGTTCTAAACATAAATGGTCAGGTATTTTTGATCTAAGAGTAAAAGGCAGTTTTCCTCTAAATAAAAATTGATCTATAGCTGCAAATGCAACACCGAATAAACTTCCGAATCTATGTAAAAGAGGATTCCAATTCCTTGCTTTATGTAATTCTTTATTAACCCAAGATTTAGAGAAATTCTTCTCATAAGAGATAAGATCTTCTTCAAAAGATTTAGATACAAAAGCTTCAAATATAGTTTCAGCAGCAAGCATTCCAGATTTCATAGCTGTGTGTGTTCCCTTAATTCTCGGAAAATTTAGAGTTCCTGCATTATCTCCTACTAAAAAACCACCAGGAAACGTCATTTTAGGTCTTGATTGATAACCCCCTTTTATTAGAGCTCTTGCCCCGTAAGAAACTCTGGTACCTCCCTTTAGATACTTAGCTATAGAAGATTGATGCTTCCATTGTTGAAATTCATCGTAAGGACTTAAATGAGGGTTGGAATAATCTAAGGGAACTACGTAACCAATATAAGCTTGATTATTTTCACCATGGTAAAAATAAGAACCTGAAACTGTTCCCTTTGCAGGCCAGCCTAAAGTATGAATTACTAGACCTTCTTGATGCAGAGAGGCATCTAAATCCCATATTTCTTTAAATCCTATTCCATAATGTTGAGGATCACTATCTGAATCGAGGCTATATCTTTCTATTATTTGTTTTCCTAAGTGCCCACGGCATCCTTCTGCAAGAACAGTATATCTAGCTAGTAATTCCACTCCTGGTTCAAATCCTTCTTTTTTAGTTCCTGTAGAAGATATACCCATATCTCCTGTTAAGATACCAGTAACTTTATTGTCTTCAAATTTTAGATTTGAAGCTGAAAACCCAGGAAATATATCTATATCTAGAGACTCAGCATATTCTCCTAACCATCGACAAAGATTTCCTAAGCTTATTATATAATTTCCATGGTTTTTAAAAGTAGGGGTAAACAATAGAGGAACTGGAATAGTAACTGATTCATTTAGCAAGTATCTTACGGAGTCAGAAGAAACTTCAGTTTTTAATGGTGCTCCTTTTTCTTTCCAATCTGGAATTAATTCATTTAATGCCTTTGGGTCAATTACATTACCGGAAAGGATATGTGCTCCAATTTCTGATCCTTTTTCAACCAAACAAATAGATAAATCTATTTCATTTTTAATAGCTAGTTGACGAAGTTTTATAGCTGTAGACAAACCAGCTGGTCCAGCTCCAACAATTACTACGTCATACTCCATAGATTCTCTATTTATTTCTTCCATTTTTTATTTATTTATATTTGTATGCTTTACTCAGCAGTTATAGAATACGCCCTCAATTTATGTCTCTATTATAAAGGAATTATTTTTATGAAGGTTCTTGTACCAATAAAAAGAGTAGTTGATTATAACGTTAAAGTCAGAGCGAAGTCAGATGAATCAGGTGTAGATCTTGCTAATGTGAAGATGGCCATAAACCCTTTTTGTGAAATTGCTGTTGAAGAAGCAGTAAGACTTCAAGAAGAAGGAAAAGCATCAGAGGTTATAGCAGTTTCAATTGGAACTGAAGCTTCACAAGAACAATTAAGAACAGCCTTAGCTTTAGGAGCTGATAAAGCTATTTTAGTTCAGACTGAAGTGGAGGTAGAGCCTTTAGGAGTAGCTAAATTACTAAAAGCAGTGGTTGAAAAAGAGAACCCTGACCTCATAATTTTAGGCAAACAGGCAATAGATGATGATGCCAATCAAACAGGCCAGATGTTAGCTGCTTTGCTTAATTATCCTCAAGGAACTTTTGCTTCAGAAATAGAATTAAAAGATGGAGGTATTGAGGTTACAAGAGAAGTGGATGGTGGTTTGCAAACAGTTTCATTAAGTCTACCTGCAATAGTTACAACAGATTTAAGATTAAATGAACCAAGATACGCCTCTTTACCTAATATCATGAAAGCAAAGAAGAAGCCTTTAGACGTCATTACTACAGAAGATTTAAATGTGGATGTAATGCCAAGATTGAATACTTTAAAAGTTAGTCCTCCACCTGAAAGAGCATCGGGAGTTATAGTAGAGACTGTTGATGAACTTGTTGATAAATTAAAAAATGAAGCAAAGGTGATTACATGAGTATTCTAATTATTGCAGAACATGATAACACCGAGCTTAAATCCGCAACTCTGAATGTAGTTTCAGCAGCACAAAAAATTGGAGAGGAGATAGATTTACTTATAGCAGGTTTAGATTGTAGATCAGTAGCCGAAGAAGCTACTTCTCTCGAAGGAATATCTAAAGTCCTTTTAGCCGATAAACCAGCTTATGAAAATTTTTTAGCTGAAAATGTTGGCTCTTTAGTTGCTCAAATGGGTAAAGATTATTCCCATATACTTGCGCCCGCAACTACCAACGGGAAAAATTATCTTCCTAGAGCAGCCGCTCTTCTTGATGTTTCACAGATTTCTGACGTGAGCTCAGTTGTATCTGAAGATACCTTTGAAAGGCCTATTTATGCAGGAAATTGCATAGCAACAGTACAAAGTAAAGATCCTATAAAGGTTTTAACAATTAGAACTACAGGTTTTGATGCTTGTGGGGAAACAGGAGGCCAAGCATCAATAGAAGAGGTCTCAATAAATGAAGATCTTGAAATTTCTAAGTTTATAAAAGAGGAGCTTGCTGAATCAGATAGGCCTGAATTAACTGCAGCAGATGTTGTTATATCAGGCGGAAGGGGAATGCAGAATGGTGAAAACTTTAGTCTACTAGAAGGTATTGCTGATAAGTTAGGAGCTGCTATTGGAGCATCAAGAGCTGCAGTAGATTCTGGTTTTGTTCCTAATGATATGCAGGTAGGGCAAACAGGTAAAATTGTTGCACCAAATCTTTATATAGCTGTTGGTATTTCAGGAGCAATACAACATTTAGCAGGAATGAAAGATAGTAAAGTAATAGTTGCCATTAATAAAGACGAAGAGGCTCCTATCTTTCAAGTAGCAGATTATGGTTTGGTAGCTGATTTATTTGAAGCTCTTCCAGAATTAGAAAACAAAATTTAGTTAGAATTTCTTATCATACTTCCAAGATTATTAAGGTGATAGGCACTAGACCCTTGGGTAAGTTCTAATTGTTTTGCCCATAAGCAATACCTATACAAGGCATAATCTTTATCTGCACCTATTCCTCCATGTAGATGTTGAGCTGTATAACTTGTTCTATGAGCCACATCTCCACTCCAGATCTTAGCAATAGACACTTCTCTAGCGGCTTCTTTTCCATGTTCTAGTAAAGATATAGCTTGTTCCGTAACTAATCTAAGGCAAGATAAATCAATAAAGCTGTTTGCTGCTCTATGCCCCACAGCTTGAAAACTTGCTATAGTTCTGTTGAATGCTTTTCTTTCTTTCGAGTAATTAACAGTCATGTCTAAACAGGCTTGGGCTACTCCAATAGTTAAAGAGCAAATTGAAGTTATTGTTCTTAAATTTATCCAATTGAGAACATCAATAGTTTTAGAGCTCGAGCAAAGAATTAAATTATCATCTATTTCTACCTCTTCTAAGGTCAAAAGAGAATGCGGCTCTCTCGTTGTTGTCTCAAGTTTAGAAAAAATTAGACCCTTGGACTCGGTATCTATAAAACAAAGAGAATGGTTTTCTTCATCTTTATAAGGAATAAGAATAAAATCTGACTCTTCTGCATATGAAACAAGGTATTTTTTTCCTGATATTCTATTTACTCCATTTATTTTTTTTAGCTCTATATCAGATTTATTAAGATCTAATCTTCCTGTCTCGTTTAAAGCAGTTGTTAAAATCAATTCCCCTGAAATAATCTTTGGAATGAAGAAATTTCTTAGTTTTTGAGAACCAAATTCATTTATTGCCATACCTGTACTTACAATAGTCTGAATAAAAGGTATGTTGGAAATATGATAACCAAGTTGTTCAAGAATGATATTTATTTCAACAAAACCTAAGTCTGTACCTCCGAGATCTTTATTAAAAGCAGTTCCTAATAAACCAGATGAAGCTAACTCCTTCCAGAGTTTTTTATGAAAGGGTGATCCTGATTCTTCTATTTTCCTTAACAATTCATGTTCATTATTATTTTGAAAAATCTTACTGCTAAGCTCTTTTATTTTATTTTGTTCTTCAGAATAAGAAAAATCCATTATCTATCCTCTCTAGGCATGCCAAGTCCAGCCATAGATATTATGTCTCGCTGGATTTCATTTGTTCCACCACCAAAAGTTAATACAGAACTCACTCTGTAAAGCATTTCTAATCTACCTTCAAGAACATTATCTATAGAGTTTTTTGTAAGGATAGATTTTTGACCCACAACTTCCATTAGAAGTCTGTACGCTTCAATAAAGAACTCACTGCCAAATACTTTTGCAACTGATGCATCTTCCATCTTCATTTTTTTTTCAGTCATCAACCATGCTTGTTTCCAACATAATAATTTTAGCGCCTCTGTTCCGCTTTTAACTCTTGCTAAATTAGTTTGAACCCATTTTTCATCAATAAGCCTTTTTCCCTGTGAGTTTTTTTGTTTTTTTGCCCAGAAAGTGACATCCTCAAGGAGTTTTTCTATAGGGGCGTTATTTACTAGAGATAATCTCTCTCTATTTAATTGTCCAGTAATCAGTTTCCAGCCTTTATTGACTTCACCAACTAGATATTCTTTAGGAACTCTTACATTATCATAATAGGTAACATTAGTTCTTACGTCTCCAAGGGTTGAAATTGGGCTAATAGATAATCCTTTGGAATCATTTGGAACTACTATTATTGAAAGACCTTCATGATTTGAAGTTTCCTTATCTGTTCTAACAGCAAGCCAAATATAATCTGAAAAATCAGCTAAACTTGTCCACATCTTTTGACCATTTATTGCCCATTTTTGATTCTGTAATGTAGCTTTAGTTGTTAACGAAGCAAGATCAGTTCCTGCATTAGATTCAGAGTAACCTATAGCAAATATAGTTTTTCCAGAGAGTATTCCAGGAATTAATTTTTCTTTTAGTTTTTTAGTACCAAATTCTGCAATAGTTGGTCCAATAGAGTCAGTGGTTAAAAAAGGGTAGGGGAAACCACTTCTCATTATTTCTTCTGTAAATATATACTGTTCAAGTGGTGTAGCCTCTTTCCCTCCATATTCTTTAGGCCAACTTAATCCTATCCAACCATCTCGACCAATTTTTTCAAGAGCTTTTCTAAATTCAGGACCTCCTCCCTCAGCGGAACCCTTCTTAAGTTCCTTTTTTAATTTGTTATTCATTAAGCTCTTAAAATAAGAACGAAGTTCATTTCTAAGTTGAATTTGTTTCTTAGTAAACTCTATCTTCATGTTTACAGTTTTCTTAGCACTGTAGCTGATTCTATATGTTCGGTATAAGGAAACTGATCAAACATACCTGTAGCTATAGTTTTATGACTTTTCGATAAATAAGCTATATCTTTTTGCAAAGAGCTAAAACCGCAAGAAATATAAATTATTTGATTAAACTCTTTTACAGTGAGACTTTAAATCCACCATAAATAAACGCTCCACCTGGAATATCCCAAGCAAAGTCAAAGTTTTGTGCAAAAGCATCATATGCTACAGGAGGCTCTTCACCGAACAAGTTTCTTGCACCAATAAAGACGCTCACTTCGTCACTGTATTGATAAGCAACCTGTAAATCAGTGTAATACTCAACTTCCATTAAGTTATAACCGCCAGCACCATAGTTACTGTTTTCATCTGGGTGAGAACAACCATCATCCAAACCATAGTAATATGAAATCCAACAATCATCTTTGTTGTCATCAAGGAATCTAAAGTTTAATGATGTTGTAAAATCGTTATAATCCCAAAGAATAGAAGCATTTGCTCTCCATCTGAAGTCAGCTCCACCATCATACCAACCGAATGATTCAGAAGGTGTTGAAGTTGTTGATTGAGCAAACTCATCTTTAGTGTAATAAGTCATATCAAAAGCAGTAGCAAATGATCCCCAGTTCTCCACATCAAAGTTATACCCAACAATCAAATCAACACCAGACACATTATTAACAGCTGAGTTAATTCTTGAGGTTCTAACTGTTTGTAGTCCTGCTTGTGCTGTTCT